>CAMOHY010000360.1 GCA_946615495.1 uncultured Clostridia bacterium | reverse complement strand
CGCCGGCGGCAAACTGAGCGCGCATGTTGTCCACGCCCTGCTGATCGGGATAAGCGACGGCAACCAGCTCACGGCCAGCTTCCAGGAAGGGCTTATAGCCGGTGAAGTCGAACTTGCCGTTGGCGTAGTCATAGTAGAACACGCCGGACACCTGAGCCATCATTTCCAGCTGGCGTTCAAAGGGAGAAGAGGAGGTGAAGCCGATGCCGTAGGTCACGGGGTCGTTCTTCGCGCCGTCTTCGGTGATCTTCTTGGCCATTTCGATGTATTCGGGCAATGTGGCGGGGATACCTTCAAAGCCGGAGGCGGCCAGCAGAGCCTTGTTGTATTCAATGCGCACGCCGGAACGCATGCCGGAGGGCACCCAGAAAATCTGATCGCCGATGGCGTTCAAGCCTTCAAAAGCATGGGTGAAGGGCTCGTTGACCTTCTGGAATTCTTCGTCCTTTTCGATGTAGGGACGCAGGTCAACCACAGCGCCGATATCGGCGAAGTTCTTCACATCGATGCTCTGACCCACCAGGTCAGGCGCGGTGCCGCCCTGATAGGCCAGCAGGATGGAGTTTTCAAAGTCGTCGGTCATGATGGTCATCTGGATTTCAATGTCGTCATGCTCCGCGTTGAACTTGTCGATCATTTCCGTCATGTAGGTTTCGTCATGGCGGTCATTGGACCAATAGGTGACCACAGTTTTTTCAGCCATAGCGGGCACGGCGCCAAAGGCAAGCAGCACCAGCATCATGGCCAGCAGCAGGGAAACGCTCTTCTTCATAAATAGGTTTCCTCCCTTTTTGTTCTCACGCTGTTTAGGCGCGGATAAGTTGTAAAAATAATATAGCACAATCCAGGCAGTTTTTCAACCATTTTTCTTTTCATTTGCATAATTTTTTGCAAAATTTTCTGGAGGGTCTATCCATAATGATGAAATTATTGTGCAAAAGAATGGTCATCTTATGAAGATATTTATGATTGTTTCGTATTGCGAAGGAAAAGAATTCATGCTAAAATATTAAAAACGCTGCAATTTATTCTATTATTGTTTTCAAGGAGAGTGACAATCGTGAAGGAGTACATAGAAAATGTACTGGCTCCCCGCATCCAGGGCGACGGCGGGTGGGTGGAATTTGTGTCGCTGGAAGGAGAAAAGCTCACGCTGACCTTCCGGGGAGAATGCTCCAAATGCCTTATCCTGAACCGCTGCACGGATTGGATTGAACAAAAAATCAAAACGGACCTGGGACAGACCGTGACCGTGGTGCCAGTTCGCAAAAAACCGTTTTTCTGGGACCAGGATTAAGGGGAGGAAAGCAAGATGGCACATGTAAAAGTGGTACGCCGCTCCATGCGGCCTGAGGAATGGACGGACCTGCGCTTCAATTGGCTCCAGCGCGGCATTTATGAAGAAAAAGAGGAAATAACCGGCCTCACCATTCGGGACGCCCACCAAATCAGCGAAAACGAATATGAATATCTGGACGGCGGCGAAAGGCCCCTGAACAAAGGCGATATGTACTTTACGCCGGACGGCACGGCCTTCATTCGCGGCCACGCCGTCATTCCTGAGCGTTTCCATGGACGGAACGTGTATTTTGCGTTAAAAACCGCCGCGGAAATGATCGTCAAAATCAACGGGAAATACGTTGGCGGCGTGGACCCCAACCGGGAACGCATCCTGCTGAATCCTTATATAGACGGCGATGATTTGGAAATTGAAATCGAGGCCTACAACCGCTCCAAGCCCGATGATGAACGAAACCCCGCTTCCCTGAGCAAACGCGGCTGCCGCCAGGTGTTTGAAGGCGCCTATCTGTGCACCGTCCGGGAAAACGTTCAGTCCCTGGTGTATGATTATATCCTGCTCATGGATATCGCCCACTGCGAATATTTTAATGAGGACTACCGGAAATTCCTGTTTGTGGAGCTGAGCCGCGCCTTGGACAAGGTGGATTTTGACACCTGGGAGGGCGTGGACGACGCGGCCGATTATGTGGAAAAGGTCATCTACGCCAATACGGACTTTAAAGGCAGCGGCGACGTGGCGCTGGTGGGCCATTCTCATTTGGATATCGCCTATTATTGGCGGCGCATCCACGCGGTGCAGAAAAACGCCCGCACCATCCTGATTCAGCTGCGCCTGATGGACCAGTATCCCGAATTCCGCTACACCCACACGCAGGCCTACACCTATGAAACGCTGGAAAAGTATTATCCCGCGCTGTTTGAGGAGCTCAAGGAGAAGGTGGCCAGAGGGCAGTTTGAGCCTGTGGGCGCCATGTATGTGGAGCCGGACTGCAACGTGCCCGCGGCGGAGAGCCTGATTCGCCAGTTTCTTTACGGCCAGCGCTACTTCCGGCGGGCCTTCGGCAAAACCATCGACAACGCCTGGCTGCCCGACGTGTTCGGCAATTCCTGGATCATGCCGCAGATTTTGAAAAAGAGCGGCGTGAATTATTTCGTTTCCAATAAAATGTCCACCTGGAACGATACCAACCGTTTCCCCCACAA
>CAMOHY010000359.1 GCA_946615495.1 uncultured Clostridia bacterium | reverse complement strand
GGCCCATCCGCATCGGCCAGGGCATTGAATTTGACTATTCCTCCGTCCACTGCGTGTGGACGCTGCGGCAAATGGGCTACGACGTGGTCATCATCAACAACAATCCGGAAACCGTTTCTACCGACTACGACACCGCCGACCGGCTGTATTTTGAGCCCCTGTGCCCCGAAGACGTGATGAACATCATCCAGGTGGAAAAGCCCATCGGCGTGGTGGTGGCCTTCGGCGGGCAGACCGCCATTAAGCTGACCCAATTTCTGGATGAACAGGGCGTGCGCATTTTGGGCACCAGCGCCGAATCCATCGACGTGGCGGAGGACCGGGAGCGGTTTGATAAGCTGCTGGAAAATTTCGGCATCCGCAGGCCCAGAGGCATGGGCGTGCGCACCCTGGAGGAAGCGGTGGCCGCGGCGGAGGAATTGGGCTATCCCGTGCTGCTCAGGCCCAGCTACGTCATCGGCGGGCAGAACATGACCATTTCCCGCACGAAGGAGCACACCATCGCTTACATGGAAAAAATTCTGGCCGGGGGCATCGACAATCCGGTGCTGGTGGACCAGTACCTGCCCGGCATTGAACTGGAAGTGGACGTGATTTCAGACGGAGAGGATGTGCTCATTCCCGGCATTATGGAGCATATCGAGCGGGCGGGCGTCCACTCCGGCGACTCCATCGCCGTCTATCCCCCCTACAACCTGAACGACGTGTTCCTGCGCAAAATCTGCGATTGCTCCGAAAAGCTGGCCCTGGCCCTGAAAACCCAAGGGCTGGTAAACATTCAATACCTGATTTACAACAACGAATTGTATGTGATCGAGGTGAACCCGCGGGCCAGCCGCACGGTGCCCTACATTAGCAAGGTGACCAAGGTGCCCATGGTGGATTTGGCGTCCAAGGTCATGCTGGGGGCCAAGCTGCGCGATTTGGGCTACGGCGTGGGCCTGTACCGCACGCCGCCCTACGTGGCGGCCAAGGTGCCCGTGTTCTCTTTTGAAAAGCTGAACGACGCCAACTCCATTTTAGGCCCTGAAATGAAGTCCACCGGCGAAGTGCTGGGCGTAGGCAAGACATTGCCGGAAGCCCTGTTCAAGGGCCTCACTGCGGCGGGCTTTTCCGTGCCCTCCCCTTACCGGAAAAACGCCACCGGCGTGTTCCTGAGCGTGGAGGAAAACGACTATCAGGAAATCATTTCCCTGGCGAAGCGCTTTTACGACCTGGGCCTAAGCCTCTTTGCCACCCGCGGCACCGCCGGGGCCATTGAAAGCCTGGGCATTCCCGTCGCCGCCGTGGCCAACGCCACGGAAAACGACGAAATTACCACGCTTATGGAAAGCGGCAGCATCCACTACATCATTTACACCGGGGCCGTCAAGGATGCCACCATCGGCGATTACACGGTGCTGCACCGCAAGGCCATGCAGCTTTCCATTCCCTGCCTGACCAGCCTGGACACCGCCGGAGCCCTGGCGGACATGATGTCCAGCCGCTTCACCGCCCAGAATACCGAGCTCATCGACATCAACCACATGCGGCCCTGGCGGCAGCGCATCCGCTTTGCCAAGATGCACTCCTGCGGCAACGACTACATCTTCATTGAAAACTTTGACGGCGCCATCACCTGCCCCGAATCCCTGTGCGTGCAGCTGTGCACGCCCCACTTTGGCATCGGCGGCGACGGTATTGTGCTGATTGAAAAATCCGGCATGGCCGACGCGAAAATGCGCTCCTTCAACAAGGACGGCAGCGAAGGGAAAATGGCGGGCAATAACCTGCGCTGCGTAGCCAAATACTTGTATGATAAAGGCTATGTGCGCAGCGAATACATGACCATCGAAATGGCGGGCCGGGTGCACCACGTGCGGGTTTACCTGCGGGACGGCAAAGTGAATTCCGTTTCCGTCAGCATGGGCAAGGCTTCCTTTGTCCCCTCCCAGGTGCCGGTGATTGCCGGCGCGGAAGAAGCGGTAAACCTGCCGCTTCAAATCGGCGGCGCAGAATACACCGCCACCTGCGTGTCGGTGGGCAACCCTCACTGCGTCGTTTTCTGCGACGGCATTGACGGCCTCGACCTAAACACCCTTGGCCCGCAGTTTGAATACGCCAGCTGCTTCCCCCAGCGGGTGAACACGGAATTTGTCCGCGTCATCAACAAAAACACCCTGCGCCTGCGGGTGTGGGAACGGGGCAACGGCGAAACCCTGGCCTGCGGCACCGGCGCCTGCGCCGCCGTGGCCGCCGCGGTAAAGAACCGCCTGTGCCCCGCCGGCCAGGATATTCTGGTCAAGCTCTCCGGCGGCGACCTGACCGTGAACTGCACGTTGGACAAGGTGATCCTCACCGGCGAAGTGACCCACGTGTTTGAAGGCGAGTTTGAGTACTGATATTCATTTGCGTCCAGATCATCGGCAAAGTCGATGCTCTGCCATCGAAAGCCTGCGAGCAGTCTTTCGATGGAAACATCAATTTGCTGTAAAATGATAGAGGAAGCGGCTTTCAGCCGCTCCTCGA
>CAMOHY010000358.1 GCA_946615495.1 uncultured Clostridia bacterium | reverse complement strand
TGGGTGTGCGCACCTTCGACAGGTGACTGTATAATTGCGGCTGGGATCAGTTTAAAGCCCTTTACATGAAGCAGGAAAAATAACCCCACGCAATAGCTTGCGCAGAAGTTGATAATCATCTCAGCGTTTCATCCGTTTTGCATGTTGTTATTGCTTTCAAAATACCGTTCCGCATTTCTGCTGAGGATCAAATCCTGTATTTGGTTTATTTGGCGCTAAAATCTGTCCGCCGTATCCATCAAAGCCAGGCAAAATCGCTCCATCCGTGTCAATCCCATCAGTGACGGGTCACCCTCACGGATTCGCAGGGTCCTGCGGATTTCTTTGGGAATGACCACTCTTCCCAGCTCGTCTATTCTTCTTACAATGCCTGTTGCTCTCACAGCTGTTCGCGCCTCCTTGACTGTCATCAGCCATAGGTTTTCCATGGAAAGGTGATTTATGCGGCTGCCTCAGCCGGGAAGATTTGGAAAGCAGCCCTTTCTTTCATGCCGCGCATCAGGAACTTTATTGCATTTTAAAATAAAAAAGGGCTTTCTGCCTATAGAGCAGAAAACCCTCAGACTGTCGGCAAACTCCGGGAAAGTATGAAGGGGCCGCAGCCCCTTCATCACTAATCCGCAGGACCGGCTTTGCCGGCGCGCTTGATTACGCGTTCAATTCTTTCCAAGCCCGCTGCAGGCCGTCAATGATGCTCAAATGCTGGGGACAGGCGCTTTCGCACGCGCCGCAGCCGATGCAGTTATCCGCGCCGTTTCCTTTTTCCTTGACCTGGCGCAGGTCCCAATCCCATTTGGGGTCGGTGTCGTACAGGGACACGTTGTTCCAGGCGGAGAAAATGCCGGGGATATTGACGCCGTTGGGGCAGGGCATGCAGTAGCGGCAGCCGGTGCAGCCGATCTTGGTGCGGCTCAAATAGGCTTCGCGCACGCTGTCCATGAGCTTTAATTCGTCCTCGTTCATGATGCCGGCTTCCACGGTGTCAAAAATGCGCAGGTTATCGTCAATCTGCTCTTTTTCATTGCACCCGGACAGCACCACCGAAACCTCCGGATGGTTGCACAGCCAGCGGAAGGCCCATTCTACGGGCGTGCGCTGAACGGGGAAGGCATCATAGAGGGCTTGCACGTTGCTGGGCGCTTTGGACAGCCTGCCGCCCAGCAGCCCTTCCATGATGACCACGGGAATGCCCTTTTTCCCGGCCAGCTCAAGGCCTTTGGTGCCCGCCTGATTTTCGGTATCCATGAAGTTATACTGAATCTGCACCATATCCCAGTCCCAATCGTTCAGGATATATTCAAATTCCTCATAGGGGCCGTGGAAGGAAAAGCACTTGTAGCGGATTTTGCCTTCCCGCTTCATATCCTCAAAGAATTCCGGCGCGCCGATGGATTTGAAGTATTCCCATTCCTTCCGGTCAATGCCGTGCATGAGATAGAAGTCGATATGGTCCGTTTGCAGCTTTTTCAATTCCTCGTTCAGCAGCGCTTCCATGCTGGCCCGGTCATGCACGGCGCCGGAGGGCATTTTGGTGGCGATGGTCACTTTGTCCCGGTATCCATCCCGCAGGGCTTTGCCCAGCACGATTTCGGAGGTCTTGTCCAGATACACATACGCCGTGTCCAAATACGTTACGCCGCCGTCGATGGCCCGGCGGATCAAGGAAATGGCCTTCTGTTCGTCAATGATGCTGTCGCCGGAGGCGGCGCCGTTAAAGCGCATGCAGCCCAGGCCGAAGGCCGACGCCTGGATGCCCAGCTTGCCCATGGTACGGTATTTCATCGTTTCTTCCTCCTTTGCTTCTATCCGTATCATTCGCTCTTTATGCCGCTTCTTCCTGCACCTGGGCCGTATAAAGCTGATAATACAGGCCCTTCTTTTGCATCAGCTCTTCATGGCTGCCCATTTCGGCGATGCCCTTGTGGCTGATATACAGAATTTTATCGCAGTTTTTGATGGTGGAAAGCCGGTGGGCCACGATGATGCTGGTGCGCCCCTTGAGCATTTCGGCAATGCCCTCCTGGAGCAGCTTTTCGGTTTGGGTGTCGATGGAGGAGGTGGCCTCATCCAGAATCAGGATAGCGGGATTGGACAAAAGCGTGCGGGCAAAGGCCACCAATTGCCTTTCGCCCTGGCTCAAATTGCTGCCCCGCTCCTTGATCTCGGTCTGGTAGCCCTTGGGCATGCGGCGGATCAATTCATCCGCCCGCACCCGCCGGGCCGCCTCCTTTACCTCGGCGTCGGTGGCGTCCAGGCGGCCATAGCGGATATTGTCCATCAGGGTGCCGGAGAAAATGAAGCTGTCCTGCAGCATAATGCCAAGCTGGGTGCGCAGGGAATGCAGCGTCACCTTGCTGATATCGTGCACGCCGCCCTGCTGGTCGTGCAAAAGGATTTTTCCGCCGTTCAGGTTATAGAACCGGCACAAAAGATTGATGACCGTGCTCTTGCCCGCGCCGGTGGGGCCCACCAGGGCGATGCTTTCCCCGGCGTTCACGTGCAGGTTCATATGCTCCAGCACAT
>CAMOHY010000357.1 GCA_946615495.1 uncultured Clostridia bacterium | reverse complement strand
CAGCCCTCTTTCCTTTTTTTCTGGACGGATTTTTCCCTTTTTGGACAGACAATAGAAAAACAGGCCTTTTCCCCCATCCGCTCTTGACAAATACTGCAAAAGGGTTACAATAAGGATAATCGCTTTGACGGAGTTATGCTTTTCCGGAACGCGCGTAAGAGAATTGGCGGTTGGTGCGAGCCAATCGCGCGCGGAATCGCAGCCTCGCTCCTGAGCTGAACGCCTGAAAAACTCAGTAAGGCGTTCCGGATCGCCCCGTTATCACGGCGCAGGGTTTTTTTAGAACCTGAAGGAGACCGGCAAACGGTAACAAGGGTGGTACCGCGGTAAAGAAGATGCTTTATCGTCCCTGAGCGCGAAAACGCTTAAGGGGCTTTTTATTTTATCAAGGAGGAATATTTTATGCGTTCCATCAGCATTTCAGACCAAACGCTGCTCACCCCCGCCGCCCGCGCCGCAGGCTTCCGCCAAAAGCTGGAGGCGGCCCGGAAGCTGGACCATCTGGGCGTATCCGCCGTGGAAATGCCCCGGCTTTCCAATGAGGAAGCGGATATGCTGCTGATGCGTTCCCTGTGCAGCACGGTAAAGCGCGGCGCTTTGGCCTGCCAGGCGGGCATGACCGTGCAGGATGTGGAGCGGGCCTGGGAGGCGGTCAAGGGCGCGAAGCATCCCCGCCTGATCGTTTCCATGCCGCTGACGGCTGCGCAGCTGGAATATATTTGCCATTTGAAGCCTCCCAAGGCCCTGGAAAAAATCGGGGAGCTGGTGAAGAAAGCCCGCGCCATGTGCGACGATGTGGAATTCGTGTGCGGCGATATCACGCGGGCGGAGGAAGCCTACGCCGCCCAGGCCATGAAAGCGGCAATCGAGGCGGGCGCGGGCCGCATTACCCTGGAGGACGCGGCGGGCCTTTCCCTGCCGGAGGAAATGGGGGCGCTGGTGCGCGCCGCCCGAAAAACCGCGGGAGATCGGGCGGTGCTGTCCGTTCGCTGCGGAAATGATTTGGGCATGGCCATTTCCTGCGCTGTGGCGGCTTTGCAGGCAGGGGCGGATGAAATCAAAACCGCCTACAACGACGAAGGCAGCCTGAGCGCCGCCCAGATGGCCCGGCTGCTGCGGGCCAGGGGAGCGGACCTGGAGCTGGAAAGCACGCTGGATATTACCCGCGTAGACAGGACCGCCGGAGAGCTGGACGCGCTGCTGACCGCCGCGCCTGGCAAGGTGATGCCCAGCGTGACACCCTCCCACGGCGACGGTCCGGCCCTGAACGCGCAGGCCAACCAGGAAGCCCTGGATAAAGCCATCCGCGATCTGGGCTATGAATTGGACGAGGACGATATGGCCCACGCCCAGGAGGCGGTGGAGCGGGAAAGCAAAGGCCGCGCCCTGAACCGGGCGGAATTGGAGGCCATCGTTCTGTCCGCCGCCCAGCAGGTGCCGCCTACCTACCGGCTTAAGAGCTACTTAATCAACAGCGGCAACGCCATCACGCCCACCGCCCACGTGGTGCTGGATAAGCGGGGCAGCAGCCTGTCCGGCCTGTGCGCTGGCGACGGCCCCATCGACGCGGCGTTTCTGGCCATTGAGCAGATTATCGGCCGCCACTACGAAATGGACGATTTCCAGATTGCCGCCGTGACCCAGAACCGGGAAGCCATGGGCGACGCGCTGGTGAAGCTGCGCCACGGGGGCAAGGTATACGCCGGCAAGGGCATTTCCACCGATATTATCGGCGCGGCCATTCGGGCCTATTTAAACGCGCTGAACAAAATCGCCTATGAGGAGAAGACTGTATGAAGCTCAGCTTTACCACGGGCGGCTGGCCCTATTCCTTGGAAGAATGTATGAACCTGGCGCGGGAAATGCAGTACGACGGGCTGGAAATTTCCGCAGGCAGCCTGGATATTTTTGAGCGCAGCGGCGCGCCGCTTTCTTCCGCCCGGCTGCATGAAACGGCGCGTGCCTTAAACGAAGCGTCCCTTTCCATTTCCGCCGTCCAGGCGGAGGAAAACTGGACGGCGGAGGAGGCCATGGCCTTGATCGCCCTGGCCCATGACCTGCGCGCGCCCTTTGTGGTGCTGCCGCTGACGGCGCCCGCCCAGGATGCGGAGGCCGCTCTGTGCCCCCTGCTGCCCGTGGCGGAGCGGGCGGGCGTGGCCCTGCTCATTCCCAGCGTGGGGCCCTACGCCGATACGGGCGTGCTGAAAACGCTGCTGGACGATTTTGCCTCCGATTATCTGGGCGCGGTGTGGCATGTGCCCTGCGCGGCGGCCAAGAAAACGCCGGAAGAAATTGTGACCGATCTGGGCGCTTACATCCGCCATGTATACCTGTGCGACGGCGTGATTGTGGATGGAAGGGTGCAGGAAAAGCTGCTGGGGGAAGGGGAGCTGCCGCTCAAGGACGTGTTTTCCGCCCTGCGCTCCATCAGCTTTGATGGCTTTTTCTCCTTTGACTGGAAAAGGGGCGAAGGCGCGCTGGGCCAAAGCGACGTGGTGCTGAGCCACTACGCGGCGCTGGCCCGGTCCCTGG
>CAMOHY010000356.1 GCA_946615495.1 uncultured Clostridia bacterium | reverse complement strand
CCAGGCCGATCTGGTTGCCGTAGGAGGAATAGCCCGCCGCGGCGGTGGTGACGATTTTGCGCTGGGGCAGCTTGCCGGGCAGCGTTTCGGAAAGGGGCACGGTGGGGTCCGCGGCCCCGGTGACGCGCATGGCGGCGTATACATAGGCCCGGCCGGAGAGGGGGTCCCGGATGGCGCCGCCGATGCAGGTGGCCGCGCCGCCGAAGGGCTCGATCTCGGTGGGGTGGTTGTGGGTTTCGTTTTTAAACAGGAGCAGCCATTTTTCGGGGCCGTTTTCCGTCTGCACGTCGATTTTTACCGTGCAGGCGTTAATTTCTTCGCTCTCATCCAGCTTTTGCAGCAGGCCCTGCTTTTTCAGGTACTTGGCGCCGATGGTGGCGATGTCCATTAGGGTAACGGGTTTTTGAACGTTCATTTCCTGCCGCACGCGCAGGTATTCTTCGTAGGTTTTCTGGGCGGCGGGATCGTCAAAGGTTACGCCGGCCAGGCGGGTGAGGAAGGTGGTGTGGCGGCAATGGTCGCTCCAATAGGTATCCAGCATGCGGATTTCCGTCAGGGTAGGAGCCCGGTTTTCAGATTTGAAATAATCCTGGCAGAATTTTAAGTCGTCCTGGTCCATGGCCAGGCCGAAGCGCTGCACAAAGCTTTCAAGGCCCGCCGCGTCCAGGGAAAGGAAGCCGTTCAGGGTTTCCACCATGGGCGGCGCGTCGTAGGCGGTTTTCAAGGTGTCAAAGGGAGAAAGGCTGGCTTCCCGGCTTTCCACGGGGTTGATGACGTATTTTTTGATTCGGAGTATATCCTCCTTTGTCAAATCGCCGGAAAGGATATACACCTTGGCCGAGCGCACCAGGGGCCTTTCACCCTGGGAAATGAGCTGAATGCACTGCGAGGCGCTGTCCGCCCGCTGGTCGAACTGGCCGGGCAAAAATTCCACGGCGAACACCACGGCGTTTTCAGCCTGCGGCAGGTCTTCCGAAATATTGTCCAGGGGCGGCTCGGAAAACACGGAGGTTTTGGCGTTTTCAAACAACGCCCGGTCAATGCCCTCCACGTCGTAGCGGTTCAGCAGCCGCACGCCTTGCAGGGCTTCAATGCCCAAAAGATTCTTTAAATCGTTTTTCAGCCCTTGGGCCTCGTGATCCAGCCCCGGCTTTTTCTCCACATAAACGCGGTATACCATCCCTTACCCCTCCATGCTCAGGGCACGCTTCCCGATATCGTGCCGGTAATATGCGTTTTCAAAATTGGTTTTTTGGACCGCCGCGTAGGCCTTTTCCACGGCGGCTTTCAGGCTGTCCGCCGTGGCGGTGACGCCCAGCACACGGCCGCCGGAGGTGAGCAGGCGGCCCGCCTCATCCCGTTTGGCCCCGGCTACGTAGGTAGTCACCGTATCAGAATCCGGGCACAGGGTGATGGGAAAGCCGGTTTGGTATTTCTGCGGATAGCCCTGGCTGGCCATGACCACGCAGCAGGCCGCGCCGCCGGAGAATTCCACGGGGCAGGCGTCCAGTGTTTCGTTGCGCACCGCCTGCATGACGGTGAGCAAATCAGATTTCAGCAACGGCAGCACCACCTGGGTTTCCGGGTCCCCAAAGCGGCAGTTGTATTCGATCACCTTGGGGCCGTCCTTTGTCACCATCAGGCCAAAGTACAGGCAGCCCTTGAAGGGACAGCCCTCCTCCCGCATGGCCCGGATGGTGGGCAGGAAAATTTCCTCCATGCAGCGCTGCGCCACTTCCTGTGTGTAGCAGGGGTTGGGCGCGATGGTGCCCATGCCGCCGGTGTTTAATCCCTGGTCGCCGTCCAGGGCGCGCTTATGGTCCATGGAGGACACCATGGGCTTCACCGTTTTTCCATCGGTAAAGGCCAGCACGGAAACCTCCGGCCCTTCCAGGAATTCTTCAATAACCACCCGGCTGCCGCTGTCGCCGAACACCCTGTTTTCCATCATGTCTTGAATGGCGGCTTCGGCCTCCTCCCTGTCCTTGGCGATAATAACGCCCTTGCCCAGGGCCAGCCCGTCCGCCTTGATGACGGCGGGGTAGGGGGCGGCGCTCAGGTAGGCCCTGGCCGCCGCGGCGTTAGTAAATACCTGGTACTGGGCGGTGGGGATGCCGTACTTTTTCATCAATTCCTTGGCAAACACCTTGCTGCTTTCGATGCGGGCCGCCGCCTTGGTGGGGCCGAAGGCGGGCACGCCGGCTTCCTCCAGGGCGTCCACCGCGCCAAGGGCCAGCGGGTCATCCGGGGCCACCACGGCGAAATCAATGCTGTTTTCCCTGGCGAATTTTACAATGCCCTCAATATCCTTGGCCCCGACGCTTACGCACGCCGCGTCCTGAGCGATGCCGCCGTTGCCGGGCAGGGCATAAATTGCTTCCACCTTGGGATTTTTTTTCAGGCTCTTAATCAGCGCGTGCTCCCGCCCGCCGGAACCGACCACAAGCAGTTTCATTTGTGTCCTCCTCATCAAGCCGATAAACTGGAATTTGTTGATATCAAAGCGTCAGTATTTCGCTCACGATTTCATAAA
>CAMOHY010000355.1 GCA_946615495.1 uncultured Clostridia bacterium | reverse complement strand
GTCGCCACCCGCCTGGTGGTGGACCGGGAGCAGGACATTGACGATTTCATTCCGGAAGAATACTGGGATATTACCGCAAACGCCCTGCTGCCCATTGCCAGGGGCAGAAAAACCACCTTCTCCATGCGCCTGAGCACCCTGGACGATAAAAAGGCCGAGCTGCACAATGAGCAGGAGGCCAGGGAAGCGCGGGAGCGGGTGGAAAACGCCCATTTTGCCGTGTACGGCATCAAGTACGGAGAAAAGAAGAAGGTGCCCGCGCCGCCCTTTACCACCTCCTCCCTTCAGCAGGAAGCGGGGCGCAAGCTGAATTTCACCACGCAAAAAACCATGCAGGTGGTGCAGCAGCTCTATGAAGGGGTCGATTTGGAGGGCGAAGGCACCCAGGGTATCGTCACCTATATCCGTACCGACAGCGTGCGCGTTTCCCAGGAAGCGCTGGACGCCGTGCGCGCCTACATTCCCGAACGCTTTGGAAAAGACTATCTGCCCGAAGCGCCCAATGAGTTCAAGGGCCGCCGCAACGCGCAGGACGCCCACGAGGCCATCCGTCCCACGGACATTACCCGCACGCCGGAGGCCGTAAAGGCTTCGCTGACCAAGGAGCAGTTTCAGCTTTACCGCCTCATCTATTCCCGTTTCCTGGCCAGCCAGATGAAGCCCGCCCTGTACGACACCATGACCATGGACGTGGCGGGCGACGGCGTGGGCATGCGCTTCTACGGCGAACACAAGCGCTTCGCGGGCTTTACCAGCGTATACGAGGAGAGCACGGACGAAGCCGAGGAAGCGGCGGAATCCACCCTGCCGCAATTTGAGGAAGGCGCCGCCGTCACCATCGAATCCGTGGACAGCCAGCAGCACTTTACCCAGCCTCCGGCCCGGTATACGGAAGCCAGCCTGGTGAAAACGCTGGAGGAAAAGGGCATTGGCCGCCCGTCCACCTACGCGCCCACCATTACCACCATCATCGCCCGCGGCTACGTGATGCGGGAAAACAAGCGCCTCTACCCCACCGAGCTTGGCAAAACCATTAATTCCATGATGACGGAATACTTTGGCCCCATCGTGGATACGGAATTCACCGCCGAATTGGAGGAAGAGCTGGACGAGGTGGAGGAAGGCACCGAGGATTGGCGCAAGGTGCTGCGCAAATTCTACCCGCCCTTTGAAAAAATGCTGGAAAACGCCGAGGACGCCATCGAAAAGGTGGAAATTAAGGATGAGCCCAGCGACGTGGTGTGCGATAAGTGCGGGGCGCAAATGGTGTACCGGGTGGGCCGCTACGGCAAATTCCTGGCCTGCCCCAATTTCCCGGACTGCAGGAACACCAAGCCCATTCTGAACTATATAAGCGCCAAATGCCCCAAGTGCGGCGGCAGGCTGCTGGAAAAGAACAGCCGGAAAAACCGGAAATTCTACGGCTGTGAAAACTATCCGGAATGCGATTTCGTTTCCTGGGAAATGCCGGTGGACCAGAAATGCGAAAAATGCGGAAGCTACATGACCCTCAAGCGCTCCCGCAAGGGAGAAACCTGGTATCTTTGCAGCAATGAAACCTGCCGCCACCGGGTGGAAGTGAAGCTTCCCGAAACGGAGGAAGAAGCATGAGCGTCACCGTCGTAGGCGCGGGCCTGGCGGGCTGTGAAGCGGCCTGGCAGCTCGTCAAGCGGGGCGTACCCGTCACGCTGATCGAGCAAAAGCCCCTTTCCTCCAGCCCCGCCCATCATTCGCCCCTGTTTGCCGAATTGGTGTGCTCCAATTCCCTGCGGTCGGACCGGCTGCAAAACGCCGTGGGGCTGCTCAAGGAAGAAATGCGGCATATGGATTCCCTCATCCTTGCCGCGGCGGACCAGGCGCGGGTGCCCGCCGGCGGCGCGCTGGCTGTGGACCGGGACGCTTTTTCCGGCTTCATTACGGAAAAGCTCAAAAATCATCCCCTCGTTACCGTGGAAAACCGGGAAGCGACGCAGGTTCCCCCCTCTCCCGCCATCATTGCCACCGGACCTTTGACCAGCGACGCCTTGGCCGAAGCCATTGCCCAGATGCCGGAGGTTTCCACCCTGAACTTTTACGACGCGGCGGCGCCTATCGTCACCGCGGAAAGCCTGGATATGGCCAAGGTATACCGCGCCTCCCGCTATGGCCGGGGCGACGATTACCTGAACTGCCCCATGAATCAGCAGGAATACGACGCCTTCGTGGAAGCGCTGCTGAACGCCGAAACCGCCCCCGTCCACGGCTTTGAGGAAAAGAAGGTGTTCGAGGGCTGCATGCCGGTGGAATCCATGGCCCGCCGGGGCCGCATGGTGCTGGCCTTTGGGCCCTTAAAGCCCGTGGGATTGCCCGATCCCCGCACGGGAAGGGACCCCTACGCCGTGGTGCAGCTTCGCCAGGACGACGCGGCGGGAACGCTGTATAATTTGGTGGGCTTCCAAACGCGGCTCAAATTTCCGGAGCAGAAGCGGGTGTTCGGCATGATTCCCGGCCTGGAAAACGCGGAATTTGCCCGCTATGGCGTCATGCACCGGAACACGT
>CAMOHY010000354.1 GCA_946615495.1 uncultured Clostridia bacterium | reverse complement strand
CGGCCGTGATCCAGTAATCCATTTCCTTGCAGGCGGAGGCCACCCACTCGGTCACATTCTTGCCGAAGGTAGCCTGGCCCACGGCGGGATTATTCCACAAAAAGCCATAGCCCAGATTGGAAATAACGAAGGGCACCGTCACCTGGGAATTGCGCTGGGCCAATTCCAGCACGCAGCCCTTCAGGTCCAAATACGGCTGCTGGTATTGGCCCATGCCAAACAGCCTTTCCCCATCCACGGCTTCAAAGCGCACGGTGAGCCTATAATCCCCGGCGGTGTAGGGCAGCCATTCCCGGCTGGGCTTTTTCAGGCAGTGGCTTTCCCGCGTAACGGAGCCGTCGTAAAACCGGTACTGCTCCTTAAGAATCTGCTTGCCGTCCCGGAAAAAGGTGATGACGCCGCTGTGGTTCACGGTGGCCTTGATGCGGCCGTTTTCAATGGACGCCAGGGGGGCCTTCCAGGTTCCGCCGTCGCCGGAGCGCAGGGTTTGCTCCCCGATGGTGATGACGGGCAGCACGGAAGTGACCCGTTCCGTCAGCGCCCATTCATTGCCGGTAAACTGAGGATACATGGTGGCGCGCACCCGCAGGGAATCCGTGCCCCAGGCCTCAATGCGCAGGGTTTCTCCCTGGCGTTTGGCCACCAGGGCGTTTTCCTCTTTCAAAAAAATCATGCTGCATCCGCTCCCATAAGTACAAATTTGATTAAACCTATTATATCTTATTTTATTTTTCCTGACAAGGCAAAAGTTCCCTTATCCGGCGTATTCATCCAGCTTCCTGAGCAGCGTTTCCGCGTCGCCGGCCACGATGAGGCGGCGGTAATCCCGCTCATTCAGAAACCGCTCCCGCAGCGCCCGCTCCAATTGAGCCAGCAAGCCGTCAAAATATCCGTTTACATTCAGCAGGCCGATGGGCTTTTCCAGAATGCCCGCCTGCACCAGGGCGTACACGTCCATCAGCTCATCCAGGGTGCCCACGCCGCCGGGCAGGGCCACGCAGGCGTCTCCCCGGTCAATGAGGGCGGCCTTTCTTTGCGGCAGGGTCTCCAGCATGAGCAGTTCATCGGTGCCGGGGTATGGCGCGTAGCTTTCAAACCGCTTCACATTGATGCCTACCACATAGCCCCCTTCCTCCTTGGCGCCCTTGGCCGTCATGCCCATCAGGCCGCACTGGCCGCTGCCGTACACCAGCGTGCGGCCCTGGCGGGCAATGGCCCGGCCCAATTCCTCCGCCGCCCGCTTGTACGCCTGCGGACAATCCTCCGCCGAGCCGCTGAACACCGTGATCGCTTTCAGCATACCCTTTTTCCCTCCCGTATATACGTTTCCTTTATCCATTCTGCGCCCTTTTCCGCTTTTCCTGCCCGAAGAAAAAGGACCTAAAAAAAATGAAACAGCTGGAAATGTATGGTTTTCCGGCGCTGAATATGCTATAATAAAAATCAGAGGATAAAGGGGGAGCATGGCCATGCAGACGCAACCGTTTGTCAACCTGAAGGACAGAATTTTAGCCAACTGCAGCCGCGTAATCGTAGGCAAGAATGATATCATTGAGCAAATCGTGGTGTGCCTCATCGCTTCGGGCCACATCCTGCTGGAGGACGTGCCGGGCACAGGAAAAACCATGCTGCTGCGCGCTTTCGCCAAGAGCATCGGCGGGGACTTCCGGCGCATCCAGTTCACGCCGGACCTGATGCCCTCGGACCTGACGGGAATCAATTTTTTCAACCAGAAAAAAGGCGAATTCGAGTTCCGTCCCGGTCCGCTGTTTGCCCAGGTCATCCTGGCGGATGAAATCAACCGGGCCACGCCCCGAAGCCAATCGGCGCTGCTGGAGGTGATGGAGGAAAAGCAGATCACCGTGGACGGCACCAGCTATGCCATGAAGCAGCCGTATATGGTAATGGCCAGCCAGAACCCCCTGGAATCCTACGGCACCTTTCCGCTGCCGGAAGCGCAGCTGGACCGCTTCTTTATGCGCCTCAGGCTGGGATACATGACGCGGGATGAGGAAATTGGCGTGCTGCGCAGGCCGGACAGCCTAAAGCTTTTGGAGGAATTGGAGCCCGTGATCCTGCAAGGAGAGCTGGAGGCGCTGCAGGAAAGCTACTCCCAGGTGCGCGTGGGCGACGACATTGCGGGGTATATGATGGACCTGGTGGAGGCCACCCGGCGAAGCGAGCTGCTCCTGAGCGGCGTTTCCACCCGCGGAAGCCTGGCCTTGTACCGGGCCTGCCAAATCTTTGCCGCCCTGCAGGGGCGGGACTACGTAATTCCCGAAGACGTAAAGCGGGAAGCCGTGTGGGTGCTCCCCCACAGGCTGACTTTGGTGAACCAGAGCCATTTGGACAGCGTTCGCTTTCTGGAAAACCTGCTGGACGAAATCCCCGTCCCCCTTGAAAAGCTATGATTCCCTTTGTGCTTTTGTTCACGGCGCTGCTTCTGGCCCTGGTGGAAATAATCAGCCGCCGGGACGATTTGCGGCATCTGCACGTGAGCTTTTCGCTGGATACCCAGCTGGCGGAGCCGGGAGAAATTGTGACGCTGCG
>CAMOHY010000353.1 GCA_946615495.1 uncultured Clostridia bacterium | reverse complement strand
CCCCGGAGGAAGCCCACGCCATTTCCCACACCGCCAACGCGGCCATGCAGGGCCTGGGGTTCATCCGCATGGGCTGCTATGACCTGTTTGAAGGGGAAATCGGCACCCAGCTGTACCACCGAAACATGACCTATCAAATGACGACCAAAAACATAATGGAGGTAACAAACAATGCCTGACACTGGCAAAAAACTGCTTTCCGGTTTTTCTCACCTGTATTACCAGGAAGTGGAAGACACCTCTTCCACCTACAAGGGCGTTACCGGCTCCACCGCGGTGCGCGTGGAAGGCGCCCAGAGCTGCAGCGCCACTGTTAACAAGGACACCCTGAAAGTGGCCGCCGATGACAACAGCGGCTACTACTCTGAAGGTACTTTCACGGACGGCGAACTGACCATCACCGTGGCCGGTATGAAGCTGGCCGACCTTTCCAAGCTGGCGGGCGCCACCTATACCGAAGACACCCTGACCATGGATGAAACCGAAGTGGACGCCGCCCCCGAAGTTTCCCTGTCCTTCTCCGGCCTGCTGGCCGCTGGCGAAGGCTACCGGCTTTTCCGGTACTACAACGCCCGCCTGACCAGCTTCCAGGCCGGTGACCTGAACACCCGCGGCGAAAGCACCGAGGTAGCATCCATTGAACTGACCTTCGCTTTCGGCGGCCGCGCCGTGGACGGCAAATTCCGCACCATGCACGATGTGGACAAGAACGCCACCACCGCCATGAACACCTGGCTGACCACCATTCCCGCGGTGCCTGCCGCCTGACGCCCCAAGGGGGAGGGTATTTGAACCCTCCCCCTGATTTTTCGCATAGAAGGAGGATCATGAAATGAAAATCGGCGATAACGCCCTGATTACTGCCCTGCGCTTCGGCCTGTACAAAAACCGCAAGCAGGACGATACCTATTCCATTTCCCGCCCCGTGACCCAGGTGGTGCACGGCATCCGGGTGGATAAGGCCCCGGTGGGCCGGTATTTGGATTTTACCAAACGTTTGCCGAATATCGTGATGGAAGTGCTGGATGCTACATTCCCGGACATGAAGCCGGACGATATTCTGACCCTGCTTTCCGGCGCCAGCGCCAACCCGCAGGTGATCCGGGATTTGATTACGCGGCTCATTTCCGTGGCCCCCGAAAAGCTGCTGGATGTGATGAGCGGCATTATGGCGGTGGATCGTGAAAAGCTGCTGGCGCTGACCCCGGCTGACCTGATGGATGTGTTGGAGGCGTTCTGGAAATTGAACGATTACACCGATTTTTTTCAGCGCGCGCGCAGGGCGGTGGGAGCCATGCGCAGCCATCCCAATGGCCTGTCCAGCGCTGGATCGCCTGCGGAGCCAGTATCGGAATCAGCAAACGGGAACTGATGGAAGATTACACCCTGGACGAATTCCTGATTATTTTGGACGAATACAACGACATGCAAATCCCGGAAAGCGAAAAGCCCCAATTCGTGACCGCCGAGGATTTTTAAGGAGTTGATGGCCTGTGGATTTGGGGGAACTTAGTTTCCGCATTACAGCAAGCGCGGAGGGCGTACAAGGCGCCATAAAACAGGCGCAAAAGGAAATATCTTCGTTTGCCCAGGCGGAAACCGCCGCAGGCAATAACGCCGGGCAAATGGGCAAGCAGGTCAGCAAGGGAGCCAGCGAAGCCAAGCAGGGCCTGGATGGCCTGACCAACAGCGCCAAGGGCGCAGACGCCGCCACCGTGGCCGCCTTTGCCGCCATAGCCGCAGCCGCCGCCAAGGGCATGAGCGCCGTTGTAAGCGCCGTCAGCAGCGGCATTGCGGCGTATAACGGCTATGTGGCTGCCGTGAAGGGCCTGCAAAGCGTGGCCACCTTCAAGGGCATTGATACCAGCCAGTTGGAAGACGCGCTGAACCGCGTCAAAGACCAGTTCCTGGACACCGCATCGGCATCCGCCGCCCTGAAAAACCTGCTTTCCCGCGGGTACTCCCTGGATCAGGCCGTGGCCACCATTAACCGCTTGAAGGATGCGGCGGCCTATGGCAGGCAGGCCAGCTATGACATGGCGGAAGCCGTGGTGAGCGCCACAGAAGGTCTGAAAAACGAAAACAGCATTCTGGTAAACGCAGCTTGAAGCTGCATCTGCCCATCCGTCAGCAATGGCGGATGCGAAAACCCGAATAACGGTTAAAACCCGGAAGCGGGCAAGACCGTGGCGTCAACTGACAGTACGCCCGAGAGACTGACAAGGGGAGCCTTGCTTTTTCACCACTTTTGTGTTACAATGGCACAGGAGGGGTTAAAAGTGAGAAGTCTTGTGTACAAACAAAAATACTGCGAAAAATGCGGTAGCCTTTACAACCCGACATCTTCTACCCAATCATGGTGTTCTTCTTGCCTGTTGAAGCCATGCGCGTATTGTGGTAAGCTGTTCAGCACTGGCAAAAAGAGCAAATATGAAAAGGCCACTTATTGTTCTGCCGCATGCAGGGCGAAAGCAAACGGTGAAAAGCACCGTGGGGCAAACAGCCATTTATACAAGGACGGTAATAGAACGAACCTTGTAAAAGTTGCATGCAGCGT
>CAMOHY010000352.1 GCA_946615495.1 uncultured Clostridia bacterium | reverse complement strand
AATCAACAAAAACCTTGCCTCTCTTCCCGCGGGATATTTATTTGCGGAAATCGCCAAACGGGTAAAGGAATATTCCGCCCAAAATCCCCAGGCCGACATTCTGCGCCTGGGCATTGGCGATGTGACCCGGCCCCTGGCGCCCGCGGTGGTGGAGGCCATGAAGCGGGCTGCCGATGAAATGGGCACGCCGGAGGGCTTCCACGGCTACGGGCCGGACTTTGGCTATGATTTTCTCATCGACGCCATTCTGGCCGGGGATTACGCGCCGCGGGGCGTTGCGCTGGGCCGGGACGAGGTGTTCATTTCCGACGGCGCCAAATCCGACGTGGGCAATTTGCAGGAATTGTTCGGGGCCGACGCCAAAATCGCCGTCACCGACCCGGTGTATCCCGTGTACGTGGATTCCAACGCCATGGCCGGGCGGCTGGGCGATTATGCGTCCGGCAGGTGGAGCGGCCTTTGCTATTTGCCCTGCAACGCGGAAAACGGCTTTGTGCCGCCGCTGCCCAAGGAACGAGTGGACGTGGTTTACCTGTGCTATCCCAACAACCCCACCGGCACGGTGCTCACGCGGGAGGAGCTTAAAAAATTTGTGGATTGGGCGCTGAAAAACGAGGCGCTCATCGTGTATGACGCCGCGTACAAGGCCTTTATTTCCGATCCGGATATTCCCCAGAGCATTTATGAAATCCCCGGTGCCAGGCAGTGCGCCATGGAGTGCTGCTCCTTCTCCAAAACCGCGGGCTTTACCGGCACCCGCTGCGCCTACACCGTGGTGCCCAAGGAATTGGTGTTTGACGGCGTTTCCCTGAATCGGCTGTGGGGCCGCCGCCAGGCCACCAAGTTCAACGGCGTTTCTTATCCCGTGCAGCGGGCCGCTCAGGCGGTTTACACCCCGGAGGGCCAGCGCCAGATCATGGAAAACATCGCGTATTACCGGAGAAACGCCCAGGTTATCCGGGAAGGGCTCAAAAAGGCGGGCATTCAGGTGTTCGGCGGCGTGCACGCCCCTTATATCTGGATGAAAACGCCGGATGGCATGCCCAGCTGGGATTTCTTCGACCTGCTTTTGAAAAAGGCCCACGTGGTGGGCACCCCCGGCGAAGGCTTCGGCCCCAGCGGGGAAGGCTATTTCCGCCTGACCGCGTTCAACACCCTGGAAAATACCCAGGAAGCGGTGCGGAGAATCGTTGAAATTCTATAACACGCTAAGGAGGAGCTAACCATGGTACGCGCGATCGTGGGCGCCAATTGGGGCGACGAGGGAAAAGGAAAAATTACCGATATGTTGGCGGAAAACAGCGATATCGTGATCCGCTTTCAGGGCGGCGCCAACGCGGGACACACCATCATTAACGATTACGGCAAATTTGCCCTGCATCTTTTGCCCTCCGGGGCCTGCCACAGCCATGTGCTCAACGTGATCGGCCCCGGCGTGGCGCTGGACATTGAAGCGCTGCTGGCCGAGATCAAGACCCTGACGGACCGGGGCGTGCCCATGCCCCGCCTGCTCATTTCCGACCGGGCCCAGGTGCTGATGGAATACCACGTGGCCTTTGACTGCTACGAGGAGGAGCGGCTGGGCAAAGCGTCCTTCGGCTCCACCAAGTCCGGCATCGCCCCCTTCTACGGGGACAAGTACATGAAAATCGGCGTGCAGCTGTGCCAGATGCTGGATAAGGATATCCTGCACGCCCGGCTGGAAAACGCCAGCAAGCTGAAAAACGCCATGCTGCAGAACCTGTACCACAAGCCGCTGCTGGATGTGGACGCCCTGACTGAAAAGTACTTTGGCCTGGCCAAGCAGATCGAGCCCATGGTGGGCGACGTGGCCCAGTATTTGCACCGGGCGGTGAAGGAAGGCAAGCGCATTCTGCTGGAGGGCCAGCTGGGCACCCTGCGCGACCCGGACCACGGCATTTTCCCCTTCACCACCTCCTCCTCGCCCCTGGCGGGCTTTGGCGCGGTGGGCGCGGGATTGCCCGTCACCGCCTTTGAAGAGGTGATTGCGGTAACGAAGGCGTACTCCTCCTGCGTGGGCGCCGGCCCCTTCACCACCGAGCTTTTCGGCGATGAGGGCGAAGAGCTGCGCCGCCGCGGCGGCGACGCCGGCGAATACGGCGCGAAAACGGGCCGCCCCCGGCGGGTGGGCTGGTTTGACGCGGTGGCCACCCGCTATGGCTGCATGGTACAGGGCGCTACCGACTGCGTGATGACCAACCTGGACGTGCTGGGCTACCTGGACGAAATCAAGGTGTGCGTGGCTTACGACATCGACGGCCAGCAGGTGCGCGATTTCCCCGTTACCCCCAAGCTGGACCGGGCCAAGCCCGTTTACGTCACCCTGCCCGGCTGGAAGCAGGATATCCGCGGCATCAAAAACTATGCGGACCTGCCCGAAAAATGCCGCCAGTACGTGGAATTCATCGAAAAGGAAATCGAATGCCCGCTGACCATGCTGTCCAACGGCCCCAAGCGGGACGAAATCATTTATCGGAAATAAACGATTTTGAAAAAGAACTCAGATTGTCGGCAAACCCCAGGAAAGGATGAAAGGGCTT
>CAMOHY010000351.1 GCA_946615495.1 uncultured Clostridia bacterium | reverse complement strand
TCAACGTGTTTCATACGGGCGGATGATATCCGCCCCTACAGAGTGCGGGGGTCAACCCATGCTGCGTTTGTGCGATTTTTACAGAATGTGAGACAGCGCCTTATTCAATGCTTTCCACCAATTCCGTCAGGTTCTTTACCCCCAGCACAAAGCCCTTGGAATTGTCCAGCCGGTAATCCGCCGCCGCCCGGTAATGGCCGATGCAGCGGTTGTACTGGTCGATCACGTCCTCATGGCTGCCGCCCGCCAGCAGGGGCCTGCGGTCCACCTTGATATCGGAAATGATCTGGTCCAGCGGCCGGTCGATATGGATGATGACGCCGTGATTTTTCATAATGGTCACATTTTCCGAAAAAGTGCAAAGCTCTCCCCCGGTGGAAACCACGCAGGGCGGCTGACCCACCAATTCAATCAACGCGCCGGTTTCCGCGTTGCGGAAAAAGGGCTCCCCCAGCGACGTGAATATTTCGTTTACCGAGGACATACCCAGCATTTCGCACACCCGCTGATCCGTGTCCACGAAGCGCCAGTTCAGATTCTGCGCCAGCCTTCTGCCCAGGCTGGTTTTGCCCGCCCCGGCCATTCCGACCAGGAAAATGTGCATATGAATCAATTTTCATCCCCCTCGCGCTCGTCCGGGTTTGAGGTCAATCAAGATTAGAAGATCGCTGTATGTATCATACCACAAAAATGAGTACTCCGCAAGGGGGTTTTAAACAAAATCCAGCACAATTTTGCGCATTTTTTAGTTTTTTTGTATATTTCTCTTTTGACGGGGCATGCTGAACAGGGAGGTGACAGCAAATGAGCGAGCAGGAAAAGCGGCCCCGGACGGGCGAAAAACCCAAAAATGAAAAAAAATCCCTTTTCTCGCATTGGCCCAGGGAAAAGCGCATGCGGTGCACCCACCGCGTCAGCCATTGACAGCATCCAAAAACTGCATATTTTTCCCACTTATTTTTCGCAAATCGGCGTTTCCGCAGTTGACAAATGCCGCAAAATAGATATACAATAAAGTGTTGGCTTTTTCAACCAACTGGAGGGAGAAACACACATGATTCGGAACGATATCCGCAATATTGCCATCATTGCCCACGTGGACCACGGCAAGACCACCCTGGTGGACCAGATGCTGCGCCAGGGCGGCGTATTCCGCCAGAACCAGCAGGTGGCGGACCGCGTGATGGACTCCAACGACCTGGAGCGGGAGCGCGGCATTACTATTTTGGCCAAAAACACTGCCGTGCATTACGGCGACGCCAAAATCAACATCGTCGATACCCCCGGCCACGCCGACTTTGGCGGCGAGGTGGAGCGGGTGCTGAAAATGGTGGACGGCGTGCTGCTGCTGGTGGACAGCTTTGAAGGCCCCATGCCCCAGACCCGTTTCGTGCTGCAAAAGGCCCTGGGCCTGCAATTGCCCGTGCTGCTGGTGGTCAATAAGGTGGACCGTCCCGACGCCCGGTGCGAAGAAGTGGTGGATGAATTGGTGGACCTGCTGATCGAATTGGACGCCGACCCGGAAACCCTGGACCGGCCCATCATTTACGCCTCCGCCCGGCAGGGCACCGCCACGCTGGACCTTTCCCAGCCCGGCACCGACCTGCGGCCCCTGTTTGACACCATTATGAAGTATATTCCCGCCCCGGAGGGCGACCCGGACGGCCCTGCCCAGGTGCTTATTTCCACCATTGACTACAGCGAATACGTGGGCCGCATCGGCATTGGCCGCATCAACCGCGGAACGCTGAAGGACAATATGATGGTGGTACGCTGCAACGCGCAAACCAACCAGGTGTCCGCTCCCTGGCGGCTCACCGGCCTGAGCCTGTATGACGGCCTCAAGCGCGTTGGCGCGGAAGAAGTGAGCATGGGCGACATCGTGGCGCTGACGGGCCTGGCCGATATTTCCATCGGCGACACCGTGTGCGACCCCGCCCAGCCGGAGGCTCTGCCCTTTGTGGCCATTACCGAGCCCACCGTGACCATGACCTTCTCCGTCAACGATTCCCCCTTTGCCGGCCGGGAAGGCACCTACGTGACCAGCCGCCATTTGCGCGCCCGGCTGTACCGGGAATTGGAAACCGACGTGAGCCTGCGGGTGAAGGACGGCGAAACCCCGGACCAGTTTGAGGTGTGGGGCCGGGGCGAACTGCACCTGTCCATCCTCATTGAAACCATGCGCCGGGAAGGCTACGAATTCCAGGTGAGCAAGCCGGAGGTCATTTACCGCTATGAGGACGGCCGCAAGCAGGAGCCCATCGAGCGCATGGTGGCCGACGTGCCCCAGGCCTATGCCGGCGCCGTGATCGAAAAGATCGGCCGCCGCCGGGGCACCCTGGAAACCATGAGCGGAAACGAGCGGGTGCGCCTGGAATTCCTGGTGCCCAGCCGCGGGCTGTTTGGCTACCGCAGCGAATTTATGACCGATACGCGGGGCGAGGGCATCATGAGCGCCGTGTTTGACCATTACGAGGATTACAAGGGCGATATTCCCCACCGCAACGTGGGCGCGCTGGTATGCTATGAAACCGGCGAAACCACCCAATACGCCCTGTTCAACGTGCAGGACCGCG
>CAMOHY010000350.1 GCA_946615495.1 uncultured Clostridia bacterium | reverse complement strand
TTCAGCGTCATTTCCGCGGAATAGTTGCCCACATAGCTGACGATCAGGGACACGGTGGCAAAGGCGGCGCTGCCAATGGCAAAGCCCTTGCCCACGGCGGCGGTGGTGTTGCCCACGGCGTCCAGCTTATCGGTAATCACGCGCACCTTGGCGTCCAAATGGCAGCTTTCGGCCAGGCCGCCCGCGTTGTCGGCGATGGGGCCGAAGGCGTCGATGGACACGGTGGCGCCCACGAAGGCCAGCATGCCCAGGGCCGCGGTGGCTACGCCGTAAATGCCCGCCAGCTTGCCGGACACGAACAGAGCGATGCCAATGACCACCACGGGCAGCAGCACGCTGCGGGAGCCCACGGCGTCGCCCTTCGTCACCACGAAGGCTTCTCCTTCGGGGGCCATTTCGGCCAGGGAGCGGGTGGGCTTATATTCGGTAGAGGTGTAATATTCGGTGATGGAGCCGATGGCTACGCCGCTCAAAATGCCCAGCACGGCGCAGATCCAGGGAGAGGTCCAGCCCGCGGCCCAGCCGTACACATCCCGCAATGTGGCCGCGTCGGCGCCCGCAAAGCTGATGGCCGCCGCGCCTAAGCCCAGCACCACCGTGAGCCCGGCGGAAATCCAGGTGGCCAGGTTCAGTTCACGGGAAGGATTGTCGCCCATCTTTTTCCGGTCGGCGTAAAACAGGCCCAGCAGGCAGGAAAGCAGGCCCACGCCCGCCAGCAGGATGGGATAGGTGATGGTGCCGGAAAACACCTTTTCCAGGGCGGCCATGCCTTCGGCAAATTTGCCCTCATACTGCTGGAACAGAATGACGGCGATCATCAGGGACGCGGAAATGGTGGCCACGAAGGATTCCAGAAGGTCCGAGCAGTTGCCCGCGATATCATTCACGTTGTCGCCGATAAAGTCCGCGATCACGTTGGGCACGCGGGAATCGTCCTCCGGCAGGTCGTTGCGCACCTTGGCCAGAATGTCGGCGGAAATGTCGGCGGCTTTGGTATAGTTGCCGCCCGCCACACGGTTGAACATGGCCACCAGGGAGCAGCCCAGGGAATAGGTGGAAATGCGCATGATGGTGGGGTTCACCCCGGCCAGCGAGGTAATGAGGCCGCCGCCCGCCACGTCATGGCGCACATTGCCGTAAATCAGCAGCACGGCCACCAGGCCCAGCAGCCCCAGCCCCTGCACGCACAAGCCGGAAATGCTGCCACCGCACAGGGCCACCTTCACCGTTTCGCCAATGGACAGGCTTTCGCGGGCCTTATTGGCGGTGCGCACATTGGCGTAGGTGGCAGAGCGCATGCCCACCACGCAGGCGCAGGAGCTCATGAGCGCGCCAAAAAGGAACGTGATGCCGCTGGTTTTTTCCACAAACAGGCTGAACACAGCCGCCAGCAGGATCACCACGATCACGATGGTGCGGTATTCGGTTTTCATGAAGGTGTTGGCGCCGGAGCGGATGATACCGGCCATTTCCACCATTTCGGGCGTACCTTCCGGCATCTTGCGGATGCGCTGGTAGTTGTACGCCACGTAGGCGATGGCCAAGGCCACCACGCACAGGACCAGGATGTACCATAGCACGGACATAAGGGCAACCTCCCATTCTATATTGGATCAATTCTGGGGCAACATTTCCCCATATTGTCCCATTTTATGCCCCTTATTATAAATACCCCTATGCCCGCCGTCAATAGCAGATCAAAAGAAAAGGCGGCGAAATTGCGCCCGCATACAAAGGGGGCAGCTTCGCCGCCGGGGAGGCTTAGGCGCCGGATGCTTCTTCCTCCAGCGGCTGCGCCTCCGCGCCGTGCAAATCAAAGCACAAATCAATTCCCTGGGCTTCTATCCACAGCATTTTTTCCAAGCCCGGCTTATATTCCTTCAGCGCCGTTTCAAAAAGCGCCCGCTGCTCCCTGGCAATGTGCCGGTCTTCTTCCGGCAGGGAATCCTCCCATTCTTCGTACATGGCGAAGATATCCCGCTCCCACAGCGCGCACACCCGGCCGGTGAGCAGCTCCTCCAGCTTTTTGGGCGCATTCTCCGGCATAAGCTGGCCGGATACCTGGCATTCCTCCTGATGCCGGAAGCAATAGACGCCGCCCCATTCATCCTTTCCTTCCCAGCTGCAATAGGCGGGATAGATTTCCCGCAGTTCCTCTTCATCCAGGCCGTCGCCCTCCATGACGCCCGTGGCCAGGAAGTAGAGGTCGTACAGGGCCATCAGGTCGTCGTCGTCCAGCCGTCCGGTGGTATTGACGCCCCAATATTTTTGCAGCGCTTTCACGGCGGCCTCCGTCTTTTTTCCAAAGATACCGTCGGCCTTGTCGTTCAGGAAACCCAGCTCTATCAGCATTTCCTGAAGCGTTTTTACCTCCTGGCCCCTGCTGCCGCGCTTGAGCTCCGCCATGGCGGAAGCGGCGGGAAGGAGCAGCAGCAGAACGAGAAGAAGAGAAATCATTTTTTTGAACATGGGCTCCATCGCCTCCTTGTGCCGGAATGAGGATAGGGGAAACAGAATGCGTTTTTCTTTGCCCGGCGCCGCCGGGGTGGGTATTCAGCCTGCGGATACTTTTCTCCCTGTTAT
>CAMOHY010000349.1 GCA_946615495.1 uncultured Clostridia bacterium | reverse complement strand
TCATGCACGCTGGCCCCGTCCACCACGGAATCGGGCCGGGCAAAATAAATATACTCAAACACGCACAGGGAAGGAGTGCATTGTCCGCAGTGCTCCCGGATGGAGCGCATGCCGCTTTTTTCAAACACGATGATTTCTCCGGGCTCCACATCCCGCACGAAGGAAGCGCCCACGGCGTCCAGAGCGCAGGATTCGCTGGCCACCACGAAGCTGCCGTCCGGCAGGGTGCCGAAGCACAGGGGACGGAAGCCGTGGGGATCGCGGGCGGCGATGAGCTTGCTGGGGGACATGACCACCAGGGAATAAGCGCCCTGAATGCGGCGCATGGCGCGGCAAAGCGCCTCCTCAATGGAGGGGGCGGAGAGCCGTTCCTTGGTGATGATGTAGGAAATCACTTCCGTGTCGGAGGTGGTGTGGAAAATGGAGCCTTCCAGCTCCAGCCGCTCCCGCAGCTCGAAGGAATTAATCAGATTTCCGTTATGGCAAAGGGCCATGGGACCCTTCACGTGGTTGACCACAATGGGCTGGGCGTTGGCGCGGTTGGAGCTGCCGGTGGTGCCGTAGCGCACATGGCCTACGGCCATATCGCCCAGGCCCAGCTTGGCCATTTCGTCGGGGGTGAACACATCGTTGACCAGGCCGTTATCCCGGTGGGAAGCAAACAGGCCGTCGTCGTTGACCACGATGCCGCAGCTTTCCTGGCCCCTGTGCTGCAGGGCGAAAAGGCCGTAATAGGTGGTGGAGGCTACATCGCAGCGTTCCTTGGCCAGCAGGCCGAAAACGCCGCATTCTTCATGCAGATTGCTCATGGCTCATTCTCCCAGCAGCCGGCGCAGAATTTCCTGGTACGCGTCCTCTACGCCGCCCAGGTCCCGGCGGAAGCGGTCCTTATCCAGCTTTTCATGGGTGGTGATATCCCAGAAGCGGCAGGTGTCCGGAGAAATTTCGTCCGCCAGCACGATCTGGCCGTCGGTGGTCTTGCCGAATTCCAGCTTAAAGTCGATCAGCTCAATGCCCGCTTCCCGCAGGTAATCGCTGAGCACCTGGTTCACCTTGAAGGAATAAGCGGCGATCTGGTCCAGCTCCTCCCTGGTGGCCCAGCCCATGGCCAGGATATGGTATTCGTTCACCATGGGGTCGCCCAGGTCGTCGTTTTTATAGCAGTATTCCAGCACGGTGCTGTTCATTTTCACGCCTTCGGGCAGGCCCAGCCGCTTGGACAGGCTGCCGGCGGCGATGTTGCGCACGATGACCTCCAGGGGCACGATGGATACCTTTTTCACCAGCGTTTCCCGGTCGTTCAGCTCCTCCACCAGGTGAGTGGGCACGCCGTTTTTCTCCAGCAGGCGCATCAAATGGTTCGTCACCCGGTTGTTAATGGCGCCTTTGCCCAGGATGGTGCCCTTTTTCAGGCCGTTGAAGGCGGTGGCGTCGTCTTTATAGGAAACGATGCAGTATTCGGGATTTTCGGTGGCAAACACTTTCTTGGCCTTTCCTTCGTAGAGCTGAGTGGTCTTTTCCATGGTCCTATTCCTCCTAAACGCTTTATCCGCAGTATTGCTGAGCAATGAGCCGGTCCTTTTCCAACACCTTTTCCGACGCCGCCTTGCGCAGGGAAAGCAGCTTGTCCCGAAGCTGGGCGTCCTCCAGGGCGATGATCTGGGCGGCCAGCAGGGCGGCGTTCTGCGCTCCGTCAATGGCCACCGTGGCCACCGGAATGCCGGAAGGCATCTGCACCGTGGACAAAAGGGCGTCCAGCCCGTCCAGGGTGGAGGACTTGATGGGAATGCCGATCACGGGCAGCACGGTGTTGGCGGCGATGGCTCCCGCCAGATGGGCGGCCTTGCCCGCCGCGGCGATGAGCACGCCAAAGCCGTTATCCGGCGCCCTTAAAGCAAATTCGCGGGCCTCCACCGGGGTACGGTGGGCGGAGTATACGTGGGTTTCAAAGGGAACGCCCAATTCCCGCAGGGTGTCGGCCGCCTTTGCCACAATGGGCAAATCGCTGTCGCTTCCCATGATGATGCCAACTTTCTTCATCCGGTCATGCTCCTTTGCCTGATGATTTGCTCCGCCCGGTTGGGCGAATCAAACTCATTATAGCATGGCATACCGGCTTTTACAAGATAATTTCTGAATTATTTTTATTTTTATTTTACGAACGTTCGTGTTTTTGCTTCCTGTTTTTCGCTTCACCGCATTAAAATGCGGAAAAATAGAAAATTTGGTACAAAATTACGAACATTGCAGGATGCAATGATTTGCACTTTTTCTCCCTGAATTTCCATGCCGAGCCAAAATGCGCGGGGATTTCCAGCATAGAGAAGGGAAAAAACAAGCATATTGGAAAACGAAAACGGAAAAGCGGAGGAAAGCAATGAACAAGAAAATCGGCTGGATTCGCAAAAGCGCGGGAGCGCTGCTGCTGCTTTTAACGGCCTGGATGATCTTTTCCCCCACCAGCCAGGCGCTGCGCGCCCTGCCGGAAACCTACCGGCTCAGCGTGGGCCAAAGCTATGCGCTGGACGTGGGGGTGGCGGTGCTTTCCAGCCAGGATGAACGGCTGGAATTAAAGGAAAACACCCTTTTGCCG
>CAMOHY010000348.1 GCA_946615495.1 uncultured Clostridia bacterium | reverse complement strand
GCCTCCGGCGGCGGCACCGGCCGTACCCTGCATCCCGACAACATGGCCGCCGGCCCTGCCTCCTACGGCATGACCGATACCATGGGCCGCATGCACTCCGACGCGCAGTTCGCCGGCTCCTCTTCCGTGCCTGCCCACGTGGAAATGATGGGCTTCCTGGGCGCTGGCAACAACCCCATGGTGGGTATGACCGTGGCTGTGGCCGTGGCGGTCCAGCAGGCGATGACCAAGTAATCCATTGAAACCAACATGCTCCCGAAGGCAGCTTCGGGAGCGATTTTTTCAGTGTTTGGAGTGCAGCGCGCAGAGTTCAGGCTGAATTGCCGTACGCAATCTGCGTGCACGCATAAAAAATACCAAAATAATTCTGCACTCCGCACTCTTTGGGGAGGGGGTGTTCCCATGAATCATGCCCAGGAAGCCCAGCGCCTGTTTATGCAGGGGTACAACTGCGCCCAGGCGGTGTTTTGCGCCTTCTGCGATGAAACGGGCCTGAGCCTGGAGGCGGCGGCGCGGCTTTCCTCCTCCTTTGGGGGCGGCATGGGCCGGATGCGCGAGGTGTGCGGCACGGTCAGCGGCGCGCTGCTGGCCCTGGGCTTTTTGCGGGGCTATGCCGACCCTGCGGACCCGGAATTGAAAAAGGCCCATTACCGTTTGGTGCAGGAATATGCCCGCCGCTTCCGGGAGGAAAACGGCACCATCATCTGCCGGGAGCTGCTGAAAAATGTGCCCGTCACCCCCGGCGACACCCCGGAGCCCCGGACGCCGGAGTTCTACGCCCGCCGTCCCTGCCTGCGCCTGGCGGGCCAGGCGGCGGCGATTCTGGAGCAAATGCTGAAGGAAACGGAAAAGAAGGAGGAGGAAAGGCCATGATCCGCCATATTGTGCTCTTTAAGATCAAGGATGAATACAAGGATGAAATTCCTCAGCTGGTGAAAAACTTTTATGGGATGAAGGGAAAAATAGAAGGCATGCTGGACCTGGAGGCGGGGCAGGACGTGCTGCACAGCGAACGGTCCTATGACCTGGCGCTGATTACCGTGTTCGATACCATGGCCTCCTTCCAGGCTTACCAAACCCATCCGGCGCATATGCCGGTGAAAAAGCGGATGCACGAGGTGCGCAGCGCTTCCGTAGCCTGCGATTTTGAGTTTTAAGGCTTGGCTTCATCAACTGAATAAAGACTCCTTTTCCAGTATATAATGATACGTGTATGAACAGTGAAAAAGAGATGTTGAAAAGGAGATTTATTTAATGAAAAGCAGCATTTGCAAGGTTCTTGGCCGTGAAATTCTTGATTCCCGCGGCAATCCCACCGTTGAAGCTGAAATTTGGCTGGAAGACGGCACTGTGGCCCGCGGCGCCGCTCCCTCCGGGGCCTCCACCGGCGAATTTGAAGCCCTGGAGCTGCGCGACGGCGACAAGGCCCGCTTTGGCGGCAAGGGCGTGCGCAAGGCCGTGAACAGCGTGAACACCGTCATCGCCAACGCCATCCTGGGCCTGGACGCGCAGGATACCTACGCGGTGGACGCCGCCATGCTGAAGGCCGACGGCACCCAGGATAAGAGCAGCCTGGGCGCCAACGCCATCCTGGCCGTTTCCATCGCCGCGGCCCGCGCCGCCGCTGCCTCCCTGAATATTCCCCTGTACCGCTTCCTGGGCGGCGTGAACGGAAATGTGCTGCCCGTGCCCATGATGAACATTTTGAACGGCGGCGCGCATGCCGATTCCTCTGTGGACACCCAGGAATTCATGGTCATGCCCGTGGGCGCCCCGTCCTTTGCCGAAGGCCTGCGCTGGTGCGCGGAAGTGTTCCAGACCCTGAAGAAGCTCATTAAGGACATGAACGACGTGACCGCCGTGGGCGACGAGGGCGGCTTCGCTCCCAACAGCCTGGCGGGCGACGAGGACGCTATCGAGCTGATCCTCAAGGCCATTGAAAAGGCCGGCTACAAGCCCGGCAAGGACTTTATGCTGGCCATGGACGCCGCCGCCTCCGAATGGAAGAGCGAAAAGGGCAGGGGCTTTTATCATCAGCCCAAGTCCGGCAGGGATTTCACCAGCGACGGCCTGATCGCCCATTGGGAGCGCTTGGCGGATAAGTACCCCCTCATCAGCATCGAGGACGGCCTGGACGAAGAGGACTGGGAGGGCTGGCAGCGCATGACCGCCAAGCTTGGCCGCAAGGTGCAGCTGGTGGGGGACGATTTGTTCGTCACCAATACTGAACGCTTGGCCAGGGGCATTTCCCTGGGCTGCGGCAACGCCATCCTTATTAAGCTGAACCAGATCGGCACCGTGTCCGAAACCCTGGAAGCCATGAAGATGGCCCACAAGGCCGGCTACGCCGCCATCGTTTCCCACCGCTCCGGCGAAACCGAGGATACCACCATTGCCGACCTGGCCGTGGCCCTGAACGCCTGCCAAATCAAAACCGGCGCGCCCTCCCGTTCCGAGCGGGTGGCGAAATACAACCGGCTCCTTCGCATCGAGGAACAGCTGGGCGCTTCCGCCCGCTATCCCCAGATGGGCGCGTTCAACGTGAAAAAATAGTTTTTTCTTATACTATTCTTCTTCTAAAAACTTACCATCTTTG
>CAMOHY010000347.1 GCA_946615495.1 uncultured Clostridia bacterium | reverse complement strand
CCCTACAGCTTCCCGTCATGTTTTTTGTGCGCTTTTTTGTTTGTGAGACAGCCCCTCAGCGCATCGACAAAGTCGGTGCGCTGCCATCGAAAGCCTGCAAGCAGTCTTTCGATGGGGACATCAATTTGCTGTAAAATGGCATTTTTAGGCAATTCAGCCTGGAAATGCTCATTTTACGGCCGCAAATTGATAGCGGAAGCTGCACGCTGCCGCCCCGTCCTTCCGCGTACCGGAGGGACGGTTTTTTTATGAAGCCAGGGAAGCTGTTCGCTGTCCATTCCCTTCGCAAGACGCTACAGGGACGCGGCGGCCAAATCCGCCTGAGCGCGAATGATTTGCAGCAGCGCCGGTTCAACCTTTTCTTCGCTTTCCGGCACGTAGGCATTATCAGCCACCGGCACGCCGCAAAGCGCCTTGAGCCATACGCAGGAGAGCAAATAGCGGCCATAGCCCAGGCTCATATGGAAGCCGTCCCGGCAAAGGGAGCGGCCGCCTTTTTTTACGTCGAAGGCGGGCTGGGCGCGCACTGCCTGAACCGCATCCCCGCAGGGAATCAGCGGCAGGCCGTATCGTTGGGCCGCGGCCGTATAGCTGGCGCGCAGCCGGGTGTACATTTCCCGCTGGTCCCGGTGATAGCGGGGAAAGGCCGGATGATCGCTGCCATGCTCATAGGCCCAGGTTTCCTGGAGGAGCAGCGGCACGCCCGGCGCGTTCTTTCGCAGCTCGCTCACCAACTGGCCCAGAAAGGGCTCGTAGGTGTCCATCCAGCCGCTGTCGTGGCTGGCCTGCTGGGTGACGATCCAGCTCCAGCCGCCCTCTTTCAGCATGTCCTGAATGGATACGACCCGGTCTGTGGACTGGCCGTTGATTTGCAGCGCGTAGGCCGCCGTGCCCTGTTCCCAGTTTTTCCAATGGGTTTCCAGGGAACAGCCGCCAATGTACAGGTTTACCGCCGTAAGCTCAATGCCCTGGGCGGCGGCGGTTTGGTGCAGGTAGGTGGTGGCGTCCTGGGAAAAGCTGTTGCCGATAGCGAGTACTTTCATGCGGAACCCTCCTTGATTAAAACGTTTTTATTATTTTTTGGAAAATATATTGACAAGGGGTGCCTTCCTTGTTATACTCATATTAAAATTAAAACGTTTAAATTATTTTGTCAAGATTTTTTGATAAAATATTTTAACGGGGAGGAATTTACTTGACAGCCTTGTCTGAACACAGGGGGCGCACCGGGGAAAGGACGGCGCCGCAAAACCGCGCATCCTTTATCGTGTTGATTCTGTGCGTGGCGGCGTCGCTCCTGCTTTTTCTGCCGTTTTTTTCCTGGATTCTTATCAGCCAGCCGGACGCGCTGTACGGCGCCATGAAGCTGGGCGCGCCGGTGGCGAAAAAACTGCAGGGCGGGTATTCCGTGTTCACCTTCCTTTCCTTTGTGCAGATCAGCAAGCAGGGCGCGCTGGGCTTCTGGGCGTTTCTGCTGCTGATTGTGGCGGCAACGGCGGGGATTTTCTGCCTGCTTTCCTTCGGGGCGTATCTGCGCCGCGGCAAAATTGCCGAGGGGAAGGGCATGCTGCGCGTCTATTCCTTCATTCAAAAGGGCCTTTTATTTTCCTTTGCCGCCGCGGCGGGCACAGCGGGCCTGTGCGTGTACGGAAACGTCCATTACGGCGTGACGGGCTTTCTGCCGGGGGCCAATGTGTATCTACTATTGGCCGTCAGCGCCTGCGGGTACTGCCTGAGCAAGCGGCTGGAAAAGCGGGAGCGCGTACTGCGCCGGGAGCATGGCTTCCTGGAGGAATTCCGGCGGAATTGGGTGCTGTTTTTGTTCCTGGTGCCCTGCTTCGTTTTTTTCCTTATCAACAATTACCTGCCCATGACCGGCATTTATTTTGCCTTCACCCAGTTCAATTTCCGGGATCATTTGTTTGCCAGCCCCTTTGTGGGGTTCAAGAATTTTGAGTTCTTGGTGCGGTCGGAAATCCTGCATTTGACGCAGAACACCATCCTGTACAACATTGTGTTTATCGTGGTGGGCAACGTCCTGCAAATTTTCTTCGCCATCCTCATCAGCCATGTGAACCGCCAGCGCCTGCGCAAGCTGAGCCAGACCATGATTTTTATGCCCTACTTTGTTTCCTACGTGATTTTGCGGGTGCTGGTATTCAACATGTTTGAATACGAGGTAGGCCTGGTGAACAATTTTGTGGTGTCCCTGGGCATGCCCCGCATTGATTTTTACAATACGCCGGGCTATTGGCCCTGGCTGATTACGGCCTTTTACCTGTGGAAGAATATCGGCTACGGCATGGTGGTGTATCTGGCCACCATTACGGGCATCAGCACGGAATACTATGAAGCCGCCCAGATCGACGGGGCGAACATTTACCAGCAAATCCGCTATATCACCATTCCGCTGCTCAAGCCAACGTTCATCATTCTTTTGCTTTACGCCCTGGGCGGCATCATGAAGGGCCAGTTTGAGTTGTTCTACCAGCTGGTGGGCAACAACGGCACCCTGTTTAACGTGACGGATATTTTTGATACCTACGTGTACCGCATCACCACCACCCAGCCCCTTTCCATGGGCCTGGGCACGGCGGCGG
>CAMOHY010000346.1 GCA_946615495.1 uncultured Clostridia bacterium | reverse complement strand
TCGCTGGTGATGCGGGCCATGATCTGGCCCACCTTGGTTTCGTTGTAGTAGGAAAAGGACAATTGCTGCAAATGATTGAACAGGTCGCTGCGCATGTCCGTTTCCAGCTTGGCCCCGGTCACGTGGCCCCAGTACTGCATAAAGTGGTTGGCCGCCGTGTCGATAACCCGCAAAAGCAAATAAACGCCGCCCAGCGTCAGCACCCAGGAGGTGGTGATTTGGGTATAGTCCGCCACGGCCTGGTTGGTAATCATGCGCACAATCTGGGGGAAAATAATTTCGCAGCCCGTGGTCATCAGGGCGCAGAACAGGTCGAAGGCGATTTCCTTTTTGTATTTGCCGTAGTAGGGCAGGAAGCGCTTCATCAGGTGACTTAGTTTCATTTTTTGGCCGGACATCCCCAATACCTCCCGTCCGCGTCGTGTCTGCGTGGTCTTACAGCCTCAATGCGGGCCGGGCGTTCAAGTCCAGCCCGGCGATTTCGCCCCGCATCAAATGATAATAGGCGGCGGAGCCGATCATGGCGGCGTTGTCGCCGCACAGGTTCAGCCGCGGCATATATAACGAAATGCCTCTTTTCTGGCAGGCGGCTTCCATTTCGCGCCTGAGCAGGCTGTTGGCCGACACGCCGCCGGCCAGGGCCATTTTCTTTAAATGCAGCTCCTCCGCCGCCAGCATGGCCTTGTCCACCAAGAAGGACACCACCGCGGCGCGGAAGGAAGCGGCCAGGTCCGCGTCGTGAATTTCTTCGCCCTTTTGCCGGGCGTTGTGCACGGCGTTAATGAAGGCGGTTTTCAGCCCGGAAAAGGAATAATCGTACCTTCCTTCTGTTTTGGGACGGGGCAGCTTTAAGGCGTGAGGGCTGCCGGTCTCGGCCAGCTTATCCAGCAGGGGGCCGCCGGGGTAGGGAATATTCAGCACCCGCGCGGCTTTATCGAAGGCCTCGCCCGCGGCGTCATCCTGCGTTTGCCCCAGGATGCGGAACACGCCGTAATCCTCCACCGAAAACAAATGGCTGTGGCCGCCGGAAACCACCAGGCAGGCAAAGGGCGGCTTCAGGTCCGGATGGGTTAAAAAATTGGCGCAGATGTGGCCCTCAATGTGGTTGACGGGCACCAGGGGCTTGTTGGCCGCAAAGGCCAGGGCCTTGGCGCAGCTTACGCCGATGAGCAGCGCGCCGACCAGGCCGGGGCCGTAGGTGACGCCGATAGCGTCCACGCCGGAAAGGGTCATCCCGGCATCTTTGAGCGCCTGGTCCACCATCAGGTCCACCTTTTCCACGTGGGCCCGGCTGGCAATTTCCGGCACGACGCCGCCGTAGAGGGCGTGCAGGTCGATCTGGGTATACACCGCGTTGGACAGGATTTTCCGCCCATCCTCGACTACTGCCGCCGCCGTTTCATCACAGCTGGATTCGATGGAGAGGATGCGGATATGGTCCTTTTTTTGCAAAGCGGGCAGTTGCTGTAAGCAGGATTCCAGATACGTCATTTTGCTTCCGTTTCCTTTTGCGTTTTTCCATTTTTCAAAAAAGCGATGATGATAAGCAGCATCATGCCCAGCACGGGCAGCATGGATTTGAGCATTTCCCCGGCGTACCAGATAAAAAAATTCAGGGGCATCAGGGCCAGCAGTAAATCGGTGTTAGGGTTAAGGAGCCATAGGTCGTTGCGGAACACCGCCTTGTGGAAGGTGACGAACAGGCCGTCAAAGTTCACCGCGCCCCAAATGGCCAGGCCCGTGGCGGCCAAGAGCAGGCAAAGGGCGGCCAGGGCAAAGCCCCGCACAGCGCTTCCAAGAAATTGGCTTTTCTTTTCTCTGCTTTTCAGATACAGCAGCGCCAGCGCGCCCACAGCGGCCCCGCCGCCGGCCCAGCGGATGATTTTCAGCGTGGTCACAATGCCTTTCACATCCGCCATATGAGCGTTTTCCTTTTCGGAAAAGGCGTTTTTGTTTTCGCCGGTGTCGGGGTCGCTCACCTGCGTCACCGCCGTTTTTCCGTCCAGATAAGCGCAGATGGCCTGGGCGTAATCCCCGTACCGGCTGGGGGAAACGCCCAAATGGCCGGTCTGGGCATACTGCAAAAAGCCCTGCTTCATCAGGTTTTCGTTGGTCACGCAGGATGCGGCGATGGAGCAGAGCAGAGAGAAAAAGGCGAGTATGCCTAACAGAAAAAACAGGATGCGTTTCAAGGGGACACCTCTTCCGTCACGCGCGATTTGGCGTGAAGTTTTTTTCAAGCTTGATTCCGCGCGTGACAGCTTCCCCTCCATGGGAAGCCTCAGACTGTAGAAAAATCCTATAGGAGGTTTGGAGGGGCCGCAGCCCCTCCAGCTTCGTCTTCCGTTTCTTCCTTACTGCATTTTCAAATACGCGGTGGTGAAGCCTTCCAGGTTGCCGTCCATCACATCGTCGATATTGCCGGACTCAAAGCCTGTGCGGTGATCCTTCACCATGGTGTAGGGCTGGAACACGTAGGAGCGGATTTGGCTGCCCCATTCGATCTTTTTCATTTCGCCCTTGATATCGGCCATTTCCTGCTCCTTGGCGCGCTCCCGCAATTCCAGCAGCTTGGCCTTTAACATCTTGATACAGGTGGCGCGGTTCTGCACCTGGT
>CAMOHY010000345.1 GCA_946615495.1 uncultured Clostridia bacterium | reverse complement strand
CAGAATCCGCAGATAGTTTTCCCACACCTCCCGCATGATTTGGGTGGTCATGGCGGCGCGGGCGGACACCCGGCATTTTTGCCCTTGATCTAAAAACTGGTTTTCCGGAGAAACCGCCGGGGCGATGGTGAGGAACCCGTCCCGGTCCTTCACCGCCGTATCCAGGAAAAACCGGGCGGCCAGCCGGTGCGGCTCCAGCGCCCAATCGCGCAGGAACGCATCATCCGGGCAATAGCGGTCATGCTCCATAAGCTGCCGCAGCAGCCAGCCCAGCCCCAGCGGCCAGAACGCGCAGCCCGCAAAGCCGCTGTACTGTTCCCCCACGGGATTTGCGAGCCGCCACAGGTCCGTGTTGTGGTGGGCCACAGCGCCGCCGGACCCATAGTGGATTTGGGCGGTGCGCCGCCCTGTTTTGCACAAATCGGCGATCAAATGAAACAGGGGCTGGCACAATTCCGGCAGGGCCGCCTGCTCCGCCGCCCAGTAATTCATCTGGGTGTTAATGTTTATGGTGTAATTGCAGCTCCAAATGGCCCGCACATCCTGATTCCAAATGCCCTGAAGATTGGCCGGTTCCCCGCCGGGCCGGGAGGAAGCAATGAGCAAATACCGCCCAAACTGGTACAGCAGGGCGCAAAGACCGCCGTCATCCGGCCAGGCGGCGCGCAGGCGTTCATCCGTGGGAATATGGCTGTATTTTTCGTCCCCCAGCGTCAGCGACACCCGGCCATACAGCGCCCGGTAATCAGCCGTGTGCCGGGAAAGGGCCGACGCCCAGTCAAGGCCCGCCGTCCTAAGGGCGTCCTCCCGGCACAGCCGCTTTTCATCCAGCCCGTCCACAAAGGGCTGGCGTTCATAGCCGTGAAAGCTGGTGCGGGCGAACAGGCGGATTTCCACCGCGTCCGCTCCCTCCGCCCGCAGCCCGTCCCCGCAGGCTGACACCCGGCCGCCCTCCGCGGCCATGGTCATCAGCACCCTGGCCCGCATCCCTCTTTTTTCCGGCGCGGTGTCATACTGGATGGGGTCATCGCAGGGAATATAGGAGGGCACCACGTTGGAGGGGGCCTCCAAATCCATCCAGGCCCGGTCATCCTGCCCGCCCGTGCTTCCCCGCAGAGCGGGCCTGAGCAGGGCGTCCAGGCTCAAAGCGCCGGGCCGGTCCGCCGTCACGCGCAGAAAAAGGGCTTGATCGGGATAAGAAATAAAGACCGTGCGGGTATAGCGGACGCCGTCAAGCATATATTCGGTTTCGTGCACCGCCGTATCCAGCTTGAGCTGGCGGGTCAGCGCCTGCGCCTCCCCGGAGCCGTGATGGCGAAGCAGCAAATCTCCCAGGGGCAGATAGCTTTGGGTAAAGCGGCCCAGCAGCTTATCCTCCACCAAGGCCTGGGCTTGGAGAAAATTCCCCTCCAGGGCCAAATCCCTGGCCTGGCCGTAATAGGCCGCCGCCCCCGCCCGGTTATTTCCCCTGGGATAGCCGGACCAGAAGGTTTCCTCGTTCAGGGCGATTCTTTCCTCTCGTCCGCCGCCAAACAGCATGGCCCCCAGCCGTCCATTGCCCAGGGGCAGCGCTTCCTCCCAGTGCCGCGCCATTTGGCGCAGCCAAATCTTCATTTCCATATATGGTCCCTCGTAGTATAAGTTTGCCCCTCCTGATGGGGAGGGGCGGAATTGCTGTCCAGCAAGTATAATTATCCCTTCACCGCGCCCGCGGTCACGCCGTCCATCAAATACCGGTTAAAGAACAGGAACAGCAGGAATACGGGAATCAGCGACAGGGTGGACATGGCGAACATGGGGCCGAAATTGGTGCCCTGGGCGTCCGCGAAGCCCTTGATGGCCAAGGATACGGTGTACAGCGCGGGCTTGCTCAAATAAAGCAGGGGGCCCATGTAATCGTCCCAAATCCAGTAAAAGGAAATGACGATGGTGGTAATAATGGAGGGGTAGAGCAGCGGCAGCACAATGCGGGTAAAGATGGAATACTTGTTGCAGCCGTCGATCATGGCCGCTTCGTCCAATTCCTTGGGCAACCCGCGGATGAACTGCATCATCATGTAGATAAAGAAAGGCCAGCCCAGGAACTTGGGCAGGATGAGCGGCACGAAGGTGCCCACCAGGTTCAGCCGGTTCCAAATGATGTACTGGGGAATCATGAGCACCTGGCCGGGCAGCAGCATGGTCATAATCATGGCGGTGAACCAGAATTTGCGGCCAAAGAACTTGATGCGGGCCAGGCCGTAGGACACCATGGCCGAGGAAATCACCGTGCCCAGCGTGCCCAGCCCGGCAACGATGATGGAATTGCGGAAATAGGTGGCGAAGGTGAGGCTGCCGCTGCCCTGCCAGCCGTTGGGATAATTTTCAAACACCCATTTGGAGGGCAGGAAAGGGGCGTTGTTGCCCAATATTTCGCTTTTCAGTTTGAAGGACGACAGAATCATCCACAGTACGGGATAAATCATTATCAGCCCAAAGGCGACCACGAACAGATGGTAAATCGCATTGCGGAAGACGCGTTTTCTGTACATATTTCGCCCTCCTCAATTCTCGTAGAACGTCCAATGGGACGAGGTTTTAAAGATAATGCCCGTAATGGCCGCCATGATGAGCAGCATCA
>CAMOHY010000344.1 GCA_946615495.1 uncultured Clostridia bacterium | reverse complement strand
GCCGCCGCCAGGGCGGAAAGCACGAAGCTGAGCCGGATGCCGCCCACGGTGTCCGCGTTGGCGAACAGGCCGCTGATGGCGCCGGGGCGGGTGCGGTACTTGCCGCGGTTGGTCATGAATTCAAAATCCTGGCTGCCGAAGAAGTTGATGAGCGTCCATTGGTCCATACCCAGGGATTTGCTGCGCAGGGACGGGTAATTCTGGAACGCGAACAGCACGATCATGACCACGGGCGTCATGTAGATGATGAAGAGCACGTAGGCGTAAATGTGGGCCAGCACATTGGCCACCGGGTTATCGATCTTCTGCTTGACCAGCTTGGCCTTGGTTTTGCTCACCGACAGGTAATGGCCCTTGCGCTCATAGGCGGAAAGCACCGTGAGCAAAAGAATGGTGAACATGGCCAGGATGATGCTCAGCAGGGCGGCGCGGGCCTGGGGGAAGCTTTCATCCGCAATGGAGGAGCCGGCCAAACGCACGATTTCCGGGTTAATGGAATCGTAGCCCAGCAGGGTGGGGGCGGACATGGCGCACAGGCCGGTGATGAAGGTCATAACCGTCAGGCTGAACAGGGTGGGAATGAGGGTGGGGAACACCACCTTTAGCAGCACCTTAAAGGGCGACGCACCCATATTCCGGGCCGCTTCCACGGTGTTGTAGTCGATGGCGCGGATGGCGTTGCGGAAAAACAGGGCGTGGTTGCTGGTGCAGGCGAAGGTCATGGTGAACAGCACGGCGTTGAAGCCGGAAAACCAGCTTTTATCCATATCGGGGAAAATGCCGGAAAGCCAGCTGGTCAGGATGCCGTCGCTGTCATAGAGGAACAGATACCCCGTCACCAGGGCGACGCCGCTGTAAATGAGGGTGGTCATGTAGCCCAGCCTCAGAATTTTGGCGCCTTTGATATCAAAATACTCCGTGAGCAGCACGATGGATATGCCCACGATGTTTACCGTGATAACCAGGCACACGGCCAGCTTTAAAGAATTGAGCACGAATTTGGGCATGTTGCCCGCAAAGAAGAAGCGGATCACGGCCAGAGGGTCCACCGCGCCGGTGGTGGGGTCCTTGACGGTGAAAATGGAGGTGAGCGTATTCAGGCAGGGCAGCAGCATGAAGCCGAAGAACAGATAAACGAAGAACGCGATGCCGAACACCTTCCAGATCAGGGAGGCGTTCAGCGTCAGGCCTTGCTTTTTCGTCATGGTTCCGCCTCCTTTTCCCTTACTGCTTGGGATAGCTCATCAGGTTGCGGGGATGGATGCCCACGCTCACCTGCTCGCCCGCTTCATAAATGTTCACGCCGTCGTTGCGCTCAATCACCTTGATTACCTGACCCGCCGTCCGGATGTAATACTTGATGTACAAGCCGTAGTATTCCCGGCTTTCGATCACGCCGGGCAAGGCCAGCTCCCCTTCCTGGGGCTCCCGGTTCACGCGGATGCGCTCCAGGCGGATAAAGTGGTTTTGGTTTTTGTCCAGGCCCATTTTGCCCGTGAGCTCATCCTCCAGGCGGTTGATATCGCCGATGAAATTGCACACAAATTCCGTTTTGGAATGGTTGTACACTTCATTGGGCGTGCCGATCTGCTCAATGAAGCCCTTGTTGAACACGGCGATGCGGTCCGAAAGCGTCAAGGCCTCCTCCTGGTCGTGGGTGACGTAAATGGTGGTGATGCCAAAGTCCCGCTGCATTTTTTTCAGTTCATTTCTCAATTGCACCCGCAGCTTGGCGTCCAGGTTGGAAAGCGGCTCGTCCATGCAGATGATGGCGGGGCCGGTGACCAGGGCGCGGGCGATGGCCACGCGCTGCTGCTGGCCGCCGCTGAGCTGGCTCACGGCCTTTTGCAGCTGCTCGTCGCTCAGGTCCACCTTCCGGGCGATGTCCCGCACCTTGCGGTCAATCTCGTCCTTTTTCAGCTTCTGAATTTTCAGGCCGAAGGCGATGTTGTCATACACCGTCATGGTGGGGAACAGGGCGTAGCTTTGAAACACGATGCCGATATTGCGCTTTTCAATGGGCACGTGGGTAATGTCCTTGCCGTTTACGTTCACCGTGCCGCTCACCGGCTCAATAAAGCCGGTAATGGTGCGCAGCGTGGTGGTTTTCCCGCAGCCGGAGGGGCCCAGGAAGGTGAAAAATTCGCCCTGCTTCACATCCACGTTGATGCTGTGCAGCGCTTCAAAATTTCCGAATTTGACCACGATGTCCTTCAGTTCGATCATGCTGGTAGGCTGATCCGCCATGGGCTTCACTCCTTCATGCGTAATGCGGGATAAAAGGATGGCGCGCCTGTTTTCAGGCGCGCCAACTGTGCAATTGTTGGATTATTGAGCGGCCTGAGTCAGCGTGGCCCAATCCAGGTTATCCCAATCGGGCTCGTTGGGAGCGGCGTTGTTGTCGGCCCAGTAGAAGCCCAGGTTGGTCATGATATTGGTCCATTCCTTGGTGTGGGCGCCCACATATTCGGCGTAGGTCATGTCGGTGCCTTCCACCTTGTTCAGGGCAAAGTTCTTGATGGTGTAGATGGCGGGGGTTTCATCATAGATTTCCGCGGCAGCCACAGTGTTGCAGGGGTAGGAGTCGAATTCATCGGCCCAGGCAGCCTGCACTTCGGCGGAGCCGAACCATT
>CAMOHY010000343.1 GCA_946615495.1 uncultured Clostridia bacterium | reverse complement strand
GCGAAATCCGTGACGCCCACTACCAGTACGCCCTTGTTCTTCACGTATTCCAGGTCGGTTTCCGCCAGGGCCACGCTGCCCAGCAGCATCATGACGGCCAGCGCCAGGGCCAGCACCTTCAGCATTTTTTTCATCATCGATTCTCCTCTTCCGTTTTTTTGTACGCTGCCGGTGGCCCGGCTGCTTCGCTTCATTGCTTTAGCTAAGTGAAACGATAGCATGATAACATGAACCCCGGCGTTTGTCAAGCGCGCCGGGGCATATTTCATGTTTTTTAAGAAACTGACCATTTTTCCTCCGCCGCCGGTTGCCTCTTGCGATTTTTGGCAAAAAGCGCTACAATATTTTATTATAATACGGGAAAGGGGGCCGCGGACATGCGCCGGAACCAGAATGATTTACACGCCGTTCGCGGCTTCATGACCATTGGCACGCTGTATTCTTACCTATACTGTATGCTGGCCTCCAATGTGATGCTTTCTATGCCTATTTTGGGCGGCGCGCTGTATTTGGCGGGGCAGACGGCTTTTTTGTTTGGCGCCCTGCGCAGGCCCAGCCAGGAGGGCATCATTTCCAAATCCATGCGCAGGATGGGCACGGCGCTGCTCATTGCGCTGCTGATTCTTTTGCTTTTGCTTATGACGGTGTACCCCATCCGGCTGGACAGCGCCGATTTTTGGCGCCTGGCGGGCATTGTGCTGTGCATGGCGCTGCGGCCCGCCCTGACCCGGTATGTGCTGGAGCGCGCGCTGATGGCCCGTAAAAAGACCATGGATATCCTGCTGCGCATCATGGGAGTGCAGCTTTTATTCCTGCCCTTCCTGCTGGTAATGCTTTTGCTCAGCCCCCTAACGCGGGGCGCGGTGTGGGCGCTGATGGGGGGCTACCTGGTCAGCGGCATTCTGGAATCCTTCCCTCTGGACCGGATGCGGGACCGCCTGCGCGCCTTCACCGAGGAGGACAAGCAGGAAATTCAGGCCCTGCGCAGCGTGCACGCCTACCGCATGTTTCAGGATGTGATGCTGGTGGTGGCCGCGGCGGTGCAGATCACCCAGGTGATGAGCTATACCTACATCGCCGTTTCCGCCGACGCCCTGATATTGTGCATGGGCATTGCCCTGCTGTGCACCTATGCCGCCAGCGCCATGGCCGACGCCGTGCTGCGCCGGGGCCTCAAGCGGGACCCGGACCCCAACACCCTGCTCATGTTTGGCTTGGTGCTCTGGCTGTACGGCCTGGTGCTGTTTATCCGGTCTCTGGACACGCCGGGCTCGGTAAACGGGTATTTATCCCTGGCCCTGTGCACGGCGGGGGCCACGGCCTGCGTGCGCGTGCTGGTGTGGATGGAGGAGGATATGCGGCGGGTGGCCGCCTTTGCCATCGGCCACGCTCCCAGCGGGGCCATGGACATGGCGCAGCAGGTGCGCATCAGCTTTTCTTCCCTGCTGGGGCAAATGGTGGCCTTGGTGGGGCTGACGCTTCTGAGCATTTTTACCGCCACCGATTTTCCCAATGACTGGGACACGGCCTTCCGTTCCTTCAGCCCCCTGCTCACCCTGCCCGCCCTGCTGCTGGTGGGCGTGGCCATCCTGTTCGCCCTGCGCTTCCCCCTCACCCGGCAGCACCTGGAAAAGCTGCGCCGCTATATGGCCCTGCAGGATGAGGGGCGGGAAAACGCCCCCCTGCACGACCAGCTGGAGGCCGTGGTGGTGAAAAAAAGCCTGAAACGCTACGGCATCAAGGCCCTTCTGTTTGTGCTGCGGCCGCTTTACTATCATAAGATTTTGGGGAAGGAAAACGTAAAGCTGGATGAGGACACGCCCTGCGTGTTCGTGTGCAATCACGGGGAAATATACGGCCCCGTGGTGTCCACCCTGTATGTGCCTTATTCCTTCCGGCCCTGGGTGGCCTATGAAATGACGGATGTGAACGCCATTGCCCAGCGCACCATGAACGGCACCTTCCAAAATGCCAAGGGCGTATGGCGGAAGTGCCTCAATGTGCTCATGGTGAAAATCGGCGCGCCCTTCCTGGCCTGGATCATGAAATCGGTGGATTGCATTCCCGTATATCACGATAATCCCCGGAAACTGATGCAGACCTTCCGGGCCACCACCGCCGCCATGGAGGCGGGAGACAATATCCTTCTTTTCCCCGAAAACGCCGACACCTCCGCCGACCACCGGTATGTGCACGAGGGCGTGAGCGAATTTTTTACCGGCTTTACCATGATCGGCCAGCTCTACAACAACAAAACGGGCAAATGCCTGCTGTTCGTTCCCCTCTACGCCGATAAGCATAAGCGCACCATCACCTTTGGCGTCCCCACCCGCTATAACCCGGATGCGCCCGCCAACGAGGAAAAGGAGCGGCTGTGCGCCTACCTGCGGGGAGAAATGCTCAAAATCGCGGGATTGAAATAATTTTTTTGATGAATGCTTCTATTTTGCCATTCCTGACCGGTACCGTGAGGGCTGCTTCCCATGAATGAACAAATTTCTCTTTTGAATACCTCCGTGCCCCAGCCGCTGCCTGCCAGGCTGCGGCCGGAAACGCTGGATGAAATTATTGGGCAAACCCATTTGCTGGGGCCGGGCAAGGTGCTGCGGCGCATCGTGGAGGCGGACCAGGTGTGCTCCATGATCTTCTGGGGCCCGCCGGGCGTGGGCAAAACCACCCTGGCCCACGTG
>CAMOHY010000342.1 GCA_946615495.1 uncultured Clostridia bacterium | reverse complement strand
AAGCTGGGCGACAAGGTGACCTTTGACGTGCAGAACGCTTCCGGCGATTCCAACACCTGCTCCACCATCGTGAACAACTTTATTTCCGGCGGCGTGAACCTGATCATGGCCAACGCCACCCCCGCCCTCCAGGCTGCCGTGGCCGCCACAGGCGATATCCCCATTTTGGGCACCAGCGTGACCGACTACGCCACCGCCCTGGATATCGACGATTGGAACGGGGCCACCGGCATGAACGTGTCCGGCACCAGCGACCTGGCTCCCCTGGAACAGCAGGCCAATATGCTGCATGAGCTGTTCCCCGACGCCAAGAAGGTGGGCCTGCTCTATTGCTCCGCCGAGCCCAACTCCAAATACCAGGTGGATGTGATCACCGGGTATCTGACCGCCCTGGGCTATGAATGCGTGGAGTACACCTTCGCCGATTCCAACGACGTGGCCTCCGTGACCCAGAACGCCTGCGACGGCTGTGATGTGCTGTATATCCCCACAGATAACACTGCCGCTTCCTGCACCGAAGCGATCCGGAACGTGCTGGAGCCTGCCATGAAGCCTGCCATCGTGGGTGAAGAAGGCATCTGCGCGGGCTGCGGCGTGGCCACCCTGTCCATCAGCTATTACGATCTGGGCTATGCCACCGGCGAAATGGCCTATGAAGTATTGGTCAATGGCGCTGATGTGGCCACCATGAATGTGCGCTTCGCCCCCAACGTGACGAAGGAATACAACGCGGAAATGTGCGCGCTCCTGGGTGTTCAGATTCCCGAGGACTACGTGGCGATTCAATAATACTTTGCGGAAAAGGAGCAGCGAAAGCTGCTCCTTTCCCGCGGCTTGGAGGTTTCCTGTATGAACTTGACCGCTCTTCTCAACGCGATGCCGGGAGCCATTGCCCAAGGGCTGATCTGGGGCATCATGGCCATTGGCGTATATATCACCTATAAGGTGCTGGACCTGGCCGACCTGACCGTAGACGGCAGCATGGCCACCGGCGGTGCGGTGTGCGTAATGCTGATGCTGAACGGGGTGAACGTGTGGGTAGCGCTGCTGTGTGCTGTCATCGCCGGGATGCTGGCGGGGCTGCTGACAGGCGTATTCCACACCGCCATGGGTATCCCGCCCATATTGGCGGGCATTCTGACCCAACTGAGCCTGTATTCCATCAACCTGGCGATCATGGAATTTAAGGCCAATCAGGGCATCAACGTGACCAAGTACGCCCTCATCGTCAGCCAACGGAACGTGCGGACGGCAGGCTTCGGCAATCCCATCTTTACCGTGCTGCTGATTCTGGCGCTGCTGATCGGCGTTCTGTATTGGTTCTTCGGCACGGAATTGGGCTGCTCCCTGCGCGCTACCGGGGCCAACGAAGCCATGTCCCGGGCCCAGGGCATCAACACCAACAAGGCCAAAATCCTGGGTCTGATGATCTCCAACGGCATCGTGGCCCTGTCCTCCGCGCTACTGTCCCATTACCAGGGCTTTGTGGACGTGAACATGGGCCGCGGGGCTATCGTGATCGGCCTGGCCGCCGTGATCATCAGCGAAGTGGTTTTCGGAAAGCTGTTCCGGAATTTTGCCCTGAAGCTCACGGGCGTCGCCATTGGCGCGGTGATTTATTACATCGTGATTCAGGTGGTGCTGTGGCTGGGCCTGAACACCAACCTGCTCAAGCTCCTGTCCGCGCTGATCGTGGCTGTTTTCCTGGGCATTCCTTACTGGAAGGCCCATTTCTCCGTGAACCGCGCGGGCAAAGGAGGACGGGAACATGCTTGATTTAAAGAACATCAGGAAAACCTTCAACGCCAAAACCGTCAATGAAAAGGTGGCCCTGAATGGGCTGAACCTGCACCTGAACGACAGCGATTTCGTTACCGTCATCGGCGGCAACGGCGCGGGAAAATCCACCATGCTCAACGCCATCGCCGGGGTATGGCCCATTGACCAGGGCAGCATCGTGATCGACGGCGTGGATATTTCCCGCCTGCCGGAGCACCGCCGGGCTCCATTGCTGGGCAGGGTGTTTCAGGACCCCATGACCGGCACCGCCGCCACCATGCAGATCGAAGAAAACCTGGCCCTGGCCGCTCGCCGGGGAGAAAGGCGCACGTTAAAAGCAGGCATCAGCCGGGTGGAAAGGAATCAATACCGGGATCAGCTGGCCGCTTTGGGCTTGGGCCTGGAGGACCGCATGACCGCCAAGGTGGGCCTGCTATCCGGGGGCCAGCGACAGGCGCTGACGCTGCTCATGGCGACGCTGAAAAAGCCAAAGCTTTTGCTCCTGGACGAGCACACCGCTGCCCTGGACCCCCGCACCGCCGAGAAGGTTTTGCAGCTTTCCGAAAAAATCGTAACAGAAAATAAGCTCATGACCCTCATGGTCACCCATAACATGCGGGACGCCATCCGCTACGGCAACCGGCTGATCATGATGAACGACGGAAAAATCATCCTGGACATTGCCGGGGAAGAAAAGCAGCGCCTCACCGTGGAAAACCTGATGACCGCCTTTTTCAAGGCCAGCGGCGAAGAATTCGCCAACGACAGGGCGCTGCTTTCGTAATGCGGGGAGGATCAATGAGGGATTGTTCTTTGAATGTTTTCCCCTTGACAAACAGCTTTCCCTGACATAAAATGCCATCATTCCAACAAGGCGCAAGGGTGTGCTTGAAGCACCCGGCGCCTTTTTTGTTGGAAATTCTACAGAAACGGAAGTGAGCGGTATGA
>CAMOHY010000341.1 GCA_946615495.1 uncultured Clostridia bacterium | reverse complement strand
GACGCCGTATAAATCCTCGGCGGTCCTGATTTTGCTGGTGGCGTGGCGGGCGAAGGCCAGGCGGATATCGCTGGGCTGAATGCCGCTGCCGTTATCCGCCACCCGGAAGGAAGCGATGCCGCCCTCCCGAATGTCCACCGTGATGGCGGTAGCCCCCGCGTCCATGCTGTTTTCCACCAGCTCCTTGATGGCCGCGGCGGGCTTTTCCACCACCTCGCCCGCGGCGATTTGCCCGATCACTTCGGGGGGCAGTTGGTGAATGTGATTGATTTCCATGATGAGAACTCCTCGTTATTGCTGTCAGGTTGGAGGACAAGGGGGGAAGAGTATAGTCTCCACGCTGTTTTACAGCTTCATGGCCTTTTCCTTGAGCAGGAATAATTTGTTCAGCGCGTCGATGGGCGTCATGGCCATCACGTCCAAATTGCGGATTTCCTCCACAAACTCCGTTTTTTGATATTCCATCAAATCCACTTGCTCGTTCTTTTTCTTGTGCCCCGCGCCCAAAATGTTCTGGCCGATGGACACGTTGTTCACATTGTTGACCTCCAGACGGGCCTGAATTTCCTGGGCCCTGGCCACCACGGGCCGGGGCACCCCCGCCAGATGGGCCACATAAATGCCAAAGCTCTTGTCCGCGCCGCCGGGCACGATCTTGCGCAGGAAAATGACCTCTTCCCCGTGCTCCTTCACCGACACGCAGAAATTATTGACCCCCTCCAAATGCCCCTCCAGCTCGGACAATTCATGGTAATGGGTGGCAAACAGGGTTTTGGCGCCGGATTTTTTCTTGTCCGCCAGGTATTCCACCGCCGCCCAGGCAATGGAAAGGCCGTCAAAGGTGCTGGTGCCCCGGCCGATTTCATCCAGAATCACCAGGGAACGGTCCGTGGCGTTGCGCAGGATATAGGCCATTTCGCTCATTTCCACCATGAAGGTGGATTGGCCGGTGGCCAGGTCATCCGACGCGCCCACGCGGGTGTACACCCCGTCCACCAGGGATATGCTGGCTTCCCGCGCGGGCACAAAGGAACCCATGTGGGCCATTAAGGTAATCAGGGCCACCTGGCGCATATAGGTGCTTTTGCCCGCCATGTTGGGCCCAGTGATGATCTGCATGCGGTGGGCGTCCGTGTCCAGGTAGGTGTCGTTGGGCACAAAGTTCATATCCGGCAGCGTGTTTTCCACCACGGGATGGCGGCCGTCCTTGATATCGATCACGCCGTCCTCGGTGATTTGCGGGCGCACATAATGGTGCATAAGCGCCACGCGGGCCAGGGACAAAAGGGCGTCCAGGGTCTTGTAGGCCAGAGCGGTGGATTGCAGGCGGCCAATGTTGGCGCTGATCTGGTCCCGGATATCCTCAAACAGGGCCATTTCCAGCTTGGCGGCCTGCTCCTGGGCCCCGGTCAGCTTGCTTTCGATGGCGCGCAGTTCGTCGGTGGTGAAGCGTTCGCTGTTGGTCAGGGTCTGCCGCCGCTGATAGCGCAGGGGCACCAGGCCGTAATTGGATTTGGTCACCTCGATATAGTAGCCAAACACCCGGTTGTACTGGATGCGCAGGTTTTTAATGCCCGTTTCCTCCCGTTCCCGCGCTTCCAGGTCCATCAGCCACTGCTTGCCCTCGGTGGAGGCCCGGCGCAGCTCATCCAATTGCTCGTTGAATCCGGCGCGGATGAAATTGCCATCGGACAAAAGCAGCGGCGCGTCCGGCGAAATGCCGCGGCGCAAAAGGTCCGTAAGCTCCGGCAGGGGGTCCAATAAATCCTGAAGGAAGCCCAGGGCTTCCCCCTCCACGCTGCCCAGCAGGGAAAGAATTTCCGGCGCTTTTTCCAAAGAACGCAGCAAGCTCAGGCAGTCCCGCGCGTTCAGGGTGTGGTAGGACACCTTGGAAAGCAGCCGTTCCATATCGTACACCTGGCAAAGCCGGTCCCGCAGGTTTTCCGACAGCACGTGCTGGCGGTACAGCGCTTCCACGGCGGAAAGCCGCGCCTCAATCTTTTCCTTGGAAAGCAGGGGCTTTTCCACCCAGGACCGAAGCAGCCTTCCGCCCATAGCGGTGACGGTTTCATCCAGGATGGACAGCAGCGACCCCTTGGCGCTCCGGCCCCGGATGGTTTCGGTCAATTCCAGGTTTCGGCGGGTGGAGGCGTCCAGGGGCATCACATCGCCCTTTTCCAGCACGCGGATTTTGGAAATGTGCTGGAGCGCGTTTTTCTGGGTATCGCTCAAATAGCGCATCAGGGCCCCGGCAGCCTGGGCGGCCACGGAAAGAGAAGCGTCCAGTCCCAGGGCGATCAGGGATGAAACCCCAAAATGGGAAAGCAGCGCGTCCCGCGCGTTCTGATTTTGAAAGGCGGAGGACGCAAAATTCAGGCACTTGAGGGCCGACACCGGCTGCACGGTGTCCGGGCTGTTGGTGATGATTTCGCCGGGGCTCATGGCGTCCAGCGCGGCGCGGATGGAGCCCGGCTTGTTTTCCACCTGCTGCACATAGAATTCGCCGGTGGATACGTCGCAGGCGGCGACGCCGCAGCGCTTGCCGTTTACGCACACGGAGCAAAGGAAATTGTTCCTTTTTTCGCCGATCACCGCAGAATCCGTCAGCGTGCCGGCAGTGACGATGCGGATGATGTCCCGGTCCACCAGGCCTTTGGCCAGGGCGGGGTCCTGCATCTGCTCGCCAATGGCCACCCGGTACCCTTTTTCCACCAGCCGCGCCACATAGGTGTCCACCGCGTG
>CAMOHY010000340.1 GCA_946615495.1 uncultured Clostridia bacterium | reverse complement strand
GGCCCTTCGATTTTTATTCCGCAGGCGGCGGCGTGTACGTCGCCGAGGAGCAAATGAAATTTGCTTCCTCTATCAATTTCTGGCCGTAAAATGAGTGGTTTCGGCCCAGCAGGCCGAAACCGCCATTTTACAAGAAATTGATGCAACCCATCGAAAGACTGCTTTAGCTGACTTTCGATGGCAGAGCATCGACTTTGTCGATGCGCTGTGTCCGGGGCTTATGCTCCGGATTTTGTTTTATTTTGTCGGAATAGCGCAAGTCTTGGCGGCAAAAACTAACCTCCGGACAGGAGGGATTTGCATGAAAAAGCCGCAAAAATGGACGGCGCTTTGGCTGCTGGCGGTGCTTGCCGCGGCGCTGCTGACCGGCTGCGCCTGGCAGGGGGACGCGGAAACCGGGCCGGAAAGCATGGACGCGCCCAAGGAAGTACAACAATCCGAAAAGCCGCCCCTGCCGGACAAGCTGAAAACCAACGAGGCGGGAATACCCATCTTGCAGGTGTATCAGGTGGACGAGGAACAGACCGCCGAAATGGATCTGGAAACCTACCTCCAGGGCGTGCTGGCGGGGGAAATGAAGAACGACTGGCCCCTGGAAGCCCTGAAAGCCCAGGCCATCCTGGCCCGCACCTTCGTGCTGAAATTCTGCACGGAAAAGGAAAGCAAGTACCAGGGCGCGGACATATCCACCGACGTTGAGGAAGCCCAGGCTTACGACGCCACCGGCGTCAACGAGCGCATCGAACAGGCCGTGCGCGAAACCAGGGGCATGGTGCTGTCGTATCACGGCGAACTGCCCTACGCCTGGTTCCATTCCCATTCCGGCGGTGTCACCGAGCGCGCCGTGGAGGGGCTGCACTACGAAAACCAGGAACCGGGCTACACCAAAGTGGCCCAGGGCCGGGAAAGCAGCCTGGCCCCGGACGACGTGAAGGAATGGAGCGCCCGGTTTTCCGAGGAAGAATTCCTGGCGGCGGCCAAGAAGGCGGGCTGGCAGGGCAGCGGGAAGCTGGAGTCCCTGGAAATCGGGCAGAAAGGCGAAAGCGGCCGGGCCGTCACCCTGCGTCTCAACGGGCAACCCGTGTCCGCGCCGGAGCTTCGCTTGGCCCTGGACGCCGGGAAAATGCGCTCCACCCTGCTGACCGAGCTCAAGGCTGACAACGGCGGCGTTACGATGTCCGGCAAGGGCTACGGCCACGGCGTGGGCATGCCCCAATGGGGCGCTTACGGTCTTGCCGAGGAAGGCAAAACGGCGGAGGAAATCGTGGGCGCTTATTTTCGGGATGTGACCGTGGAAACCTTGTGGTGAAGCGGGGAGGAGGAGATGTTGGGGGCTCTCCGCCCCCAATCCCCTGACCAGGGGCATGATGCCCCTGGACCCCGCTCCAGCGGATATTGCTTGACGTATCGACAGAACTTGCTTCTCGCTGATTCTTGGAAGGAATGCATAACTTGGCGGCATTGTGCTTCTGGCCCAGCCGCCTTTGGCGGCCAACCCGGATGCTTTGCATCCGGGTAAAGCCGAGGAATAATCCCAGGTGGAAAGCTCGCTTTCCCCTGGGATTTTCCCGGCTTTTTTTAGGCCAGAAGCAGACTAACTATCGCAGCTTTTTGCTACAGGCGGAAGCTGTTTGATTTGCATGTTTGTTTATTCGCCTAATGGTGTCCAGAGGCCGAAGGCCTTTGGCGCGGGTCTGGGGCCGCGGAGGCCCCAGGGTTCCCTTCTTGCATTTTTATAGTTCCTGTGATATGCTTGCACGGATGAAAGCGTTTGCGGAGGATAAAAGCATGGATTTGGAAAGAGCCATGGGCCGGGCATGGATGGAAGTGGATGAAGACGCGCTTTTGTACAATTACCGGCTGGCGAAATCATTATGTGAAGATAAAACGGTGTTTATGTGCGTGGTGAAGGCCAACGCCTACGGGCTGGGGCTTGCCCGCACGGTGGAAACGCTGCGCGGGGCGGGGGCGGAATGGTTCGCCGTGGCCGCGCCGGAGGAAGCGTATATCGTGCGGAAGGCCGCGCCGGACGCCCATATTTTGCTGCTGGGCCCGGCGGGGGAAGGGGAACTGCCCTATCTGATCGGGCAGGGAATATCCCTGACCGTGGGCAGCGTGGAGGAAGCGAAGCGGGCTTCCCGGGCGGCGGAAAAGGCGGGAAAGCGCGCCCTGGCGCATGTAAAGCTGGATACGGGGCTGCACCGTTTGGGGTTTACGGAGGCGGGGGAGGCTTTAAAAATCAAAGACCTGCCCGGCCTGGAATTTGAGGGGATGTACAGCCATTTGGCCCTGCGCAGCCGGGAGCAGAGCATGGAGCAGGAGCGGCTGTTTACGGCCATGGCAAATGAAATCGAGGCCGGGGGCCTGCGTGTCCGTCTGCGGCATCTGGTGGATTCCATCGGCCTGACCCGGTATCCTCAGTGGCAGATGGACGCGGTGCGGGTGGGCGCGTTCCTGTACGGCAACGTGCCGGTGAAGTGGGAACGGTTTTCGGAAGGCAAAAGCGTGGTGCGGTTCAAGGCCCGCGTCACCCGGGTGTCCTGGGTGAAGGCGTGGGAAGGCGTGGGCTACGACGATACCCCCCTGACCCGCGATACCCAGGTCGCCACCCTGTCCGTGGGCTATATCGATGGCTATCCCCGGTCTTTGAGCCAGAAGGGCTTTGTGGCGCTCCACGGCAAAAAGGCCCCGGTGCTGGGGCTGGTGTGCATGGATCAAATGATGATCTACGTGACGGACATTCCCGTAACG
>CAMOHY010000339.1 GCA_946615495.1 uncultured Clostridia bacterium | reverse complement strand
ACCACATGCTCGGCGGCCCAGGTCATTTCAGCGTCCTGCTTGGTGAATTTGGAAGCGGGGGCCTTGCACACGGGGCACTTTTCCGGGGGCTGTTCCCCTTCAAACACGTAACCGCAAACCTGACATACCCATTTCATAGTAACATTCCTCCTCTTCTAATATCATATACGCCGCGGCACCGGCGCAATGTCCAATAAGAATATACGCCGCTTTCGCCTGGTTCAAACAGAAAACGGCAATTTTTTTACGGCCGGTAATCCTCCACCTGACGGATGAATTTATCCAGAAACGCTTCTTCGCCCCAGGTGTTGATTTTAAAGAACATGGCCTGGCTGCCGCCGGAGGTGACGGCGGAAAGCTGAATATCGCCGTCCCGGCCAAAGAGCGTTACGCTCAGGCTCAGCCGGTTGCTGCCCAGGTAGCTGTAGCGCTCGTACACACGGGTGACGCAGCGCACATCGCCGCAGGAAAAATCGCTGCCGCCTTCCTTACTGGCGGAAATGCTGCCATTCAGCACGCTTTCCTCGATATGCCGGAGCAGGCCGTCAAATTCCGCATAAAAATGCTGGGTGTACTGTGCCATGGATTCTTCCCTCCCTTGCCCAAATGTTTTTCCCTTGGAACAGGATCAGCATAGCACAAGGAGGCGATTTATCAAGAGGAAAGCGCCCAAATGTCGCCGGATAGGCGCCAAATGTCGTTTAGCCTTGTCCTGCAAACCCGGCAAGCACGGCCTGGCCCATTTGGTCCTTTTCGCATACCCGCGTATGCAGCACCGGCATGTTTTTGAGGGCCAGAATAGCTTCCGGCGCTTTTACTCCGGTGGCGCTTTCCAGCGCGCGGCCCGCTTCAAAGGCGTCGCCCTTTACTTCCACTTGAATGGCCTGGGCCACGTCGGAAGCGAATTTATAGGGGCTGGCGGTGGACACGATGAGCAGGGGAGAAGCGTCGCCGCTTGATTGCCTGTATTCTTCGGCAACGGCTGCCGCCACTGCGGTGTGGGGGTCCAGAAGATACCGTTCCTCCATCCACAGCTTGCGGATGGCCGCCTTCGTTTCTTCGTCTCCGGCACAGCCGCCAAAGAAAATGTCCTGCAGGATGGCCTTTTGTTCCGCTGAAATTTCGTACCGGCCTTCCGTTTTCAATTCTTCCATCCAGGCGCGCACCTGATCGGAATCGCCCTTGGCCAATTCCAGCAGGAACCGCTCCAGATTGGAGGAAATCAAAATATCCATGGAAGGGGAAATGGTCTTATGGAAATCACGGCGGCGGTCATACACCCCGGTGCGGATAAAGTCCGTCAGCACGTCGTTTTGGTTGCTGGCGCAAATGAGCTTGCGGATGGGCGCGCCCATGCGTTTGGCATACCAGGCCGCCAGGATATTGCCAAAATTCCCGGTGGGCACGCACACATTCACGCCCGTTTCCCAGGCAATGCTGCCCTGGGCAAGCAAATCGGCGCAGGCGGACAGATAATAAGCCACCTGGGGCGCCAAGCGGCCCAGGTTGATGGAATTGGCGGAGGACAGAGTTTTGCCCAGGGCGTTCATCTGCTGGATAAAGGCAGGGTCGCCAAACAGCGTTTTAACGCCGGTTTGGGCGTCGTCAAAATTTCCCTTCACCGCCACCACGTGCACGTTCTTGCCGCGGCTGGTCACCATTTGCTTTTCCTGCACGGCGCTCACCCCGCCCTGGGGATAAAACACCGTGACGGACGTGCCGGGCACGTCCATAAAGCCCTCCAGCGCCGCTTTGCCGGTGTCGCCGGAGGTGGCGGTCAAGATGGCGATTTCTCTTTTTTCGCCCTGCTTGCGGGCGGAGGCGGACATGAGCCAGGGCAAAAATTGCAGGGCCATATCCTTAAATGCCAGGGTTGGCCCGTGGAAAAGCTCCAGCACGAACCGGTTATCCCGCAAGGCTTTTACCGGGGCAACGCGCTCATCGTCAAAACGGGAATAGGCGGCCTGAGCCATGGGCAAAAGCTCCTCCTCCGTAAAGCCGTCCAAAAGGAGCGCCAGGGTACGGGCCGCGCGGGCGGGATAGGGCATGCGGGAGAAAGCATCAAAATCAGCCCGTTCCAGCCGGGGCAGGGAAACGGGCGCATACAATCCGCCATCGGCGGCAATGCCGCGCACGATAGCCTGGGGGGCGGAGACCGCTTCTCCGCCCCTGGTACTGATAAAAGACATATATTTTTTCCTCAAATGATTTTTAGATCAGATGAAATATTTTTTGATAAATTCCGGCGCAATGGCGTCATCGCAGTTGACGGACAGCACGAACTGCACATTGTGCTTTTCGCTCAGTTTATCCAGACGGGCAAAGAATTCTTCCGTATTTTCCACGTCGGTCTTGACCAGCTTGAGGAACGCGTCCACAAAGATTACGCTGATATCAAAGTTCTGGGCCAGCATGCCGCACAGGAAGCCGAAAAACATTTCCGGACTGTCGGAGCCGTATTCGCCCGCGTTGACGAAACGCACTTCGTGGCGCAGATCGTACATGTAACGGTTGTCGTCGTCAACAAAGATGACGTCTCCCTTGTGTTCCTTGATCGCTTCATTGGCCTGATCCAGAATGCGCTTGGTTTTGCCGGAACCCTTCTTGCCGTGGATTACCTGTATCATGGGAACCCCCCCTTGCTTTATTGATAGATTCATTATACCTGATTTTTTTCAATATTTCAAGGTGTGGAGTGTTTTTGTGGACAGAAACAAAAAAAGAACGGATAAAGGAAAAAAAGGAGGCAGGACGCAT
>CAMOHY010000338.1 GCA_946615495.1 uncultured Clostridia bacterium | reverse complement strand
ATTAAGCCGAATACCCTTTACAAATGGAAATCCAGCGACAAGACGCATCTATCACCCCAAAAAGCAGACAAGCTTCTGCTTTACTTTATCCAGCATGAACCAGAACGCCTTGAACTGGCTGATTTGTTGAATGCGGGTACTATAATCAATAATATAATGACTGCTTCTGTTCTTTCTTCTTTGCTCAGCGGTAGCGACACGGAGGATTAACTATGCCAAATTTCGATTATTTCAAGCAATATGTTACCGAAATGAAAAGAATAAAGGTTTAGACTGCCCACGATGAGCATATTTTAGAGTTTAATCCCATCAAAGGGGCTATCTCATAAACAAAAAAGTGCACAAAAAACATGACGGGAACCTGTAGGGGCGAATATGATTCGCCCGACCAGACGCTCCTGTCATGTTGCGGAAAAGTCAGTTGATTCAACGTGTTTCATGCGGGCGGATGATATCCGCCCCTACAGGTTGCGCGGGGCAACCAATACTGCATTTGTGCGTTTTTACAGAATGTAAGGCAGTATCCTTTGTTTTTTGGCGATAGTTGGCCCGAACCTATAACCGACACGATCGTGGAGGGGCCGGAGCCGAGCGCGCCCTGTGGGCGATGCAGCGAGGCGCAGGCCCAATGAGGCACAGAGCCCGGCGGCCTGCGCTTGCCGCTGGCCGCTGGGCGACAATGCCGAAATGTGGACATCGGTTCGAGCCCTGCGAATTCCGCTTTTTACCCGTCTCAAAGCTTCCTTTCAAAAAGCCTCCGGGCGCACCGCGCCAGCCCCTTTGCCGCCCTGCGGAGGCCAAGCGTATATATTCCCGCCCCGCAGCACAGGCCCAGAAGGGCATAAAGCCGCGCGCTGCTTTCCCCGCCCAGGGCCAGCGCCAAGGCGCACATCAGCCCCGCCGCCAGGCACCAAATTACGTCCCATACCGGCCGCAGCCACCGGGGACTGCGGCGGCGGACAAAGGCTGCCGCGTCGTAAAGCAGCGCCGAAAGAAAGCCTGCGTATACCAGCAGCAAAAACACGCGGGCTTGGCGGGCGGTTTCAAAGAAAATCATGCGTTCTTCCTGCGAAATATGCCCCGGCGGCGGGACCGCTGGCTGTAGAAAACGCCGTCGATTTTGCCCTCCACGGCCAGCTGCCCTTCCTCCAGCATCAGCCGCGTCACGTGCAGCCCCTCGCCCGTCAAGGCCACTTCGCCGCTGTCGGTCAGCAGGATCACCTGGTTTTCGTCAAAGCCCACCACCTCGCTGACGCCGGTCAGCATGGCCCGCTGGCGGTTTTCCAGCGACAGGGAATGCGCCTTTGCGGGCGCCCCGTTCCGGGCTGTCTGTTCCTTTTCCATACGATCATCCTCCCCCTTGCGCATCCTATGTCCTTTCGCCGCGTTTTATGCTTGCTTTTTCACGGTTCGCCCGTTGAAATACGGCTTGGAATGTGATATACTCTAAAAATGAAAAAGCGGCAATTCGCCGCTTTCGGCGGAGAAAACGTATGATTCAGCGGAAACCACTTGCGTTTCCTCCCGGATTTGCTATACTTTTTCCGCAGTCAAACGGAAGGGGGAGGAAGAAATGCAGCAGAAAAACAAGAACGGCTCCAAGGCGTATGTGATCGCCTTTCTGGCTATGGGCATCGTGGTGGTGCTTTATTCCCTGATCTTCAAGCTTTACCGCTGGCAGCACTATCTCATCGCCGCCGGCATCGCCCTGCTGGTGGGGCGCATCGTATTCATCATGGCGCAAGGGCTGGATACCTCCAAGGAGGCTCCCGTGCAGCAGCCGATTCCCAAGACCGGCGACGCCGCGGTGGACAGCCTGGTGGAAAAGGGCCAGGAAATGCTTGCCCAAATCCGCCAGGAAAACGACCTGATTCCCGATGCGGAGCTGTCCGCCCAAATGAACCAATTGGACGACGTGGCCAACCGCATTTTCCACACCGTGGCGGAAAAGCCCCAGAAAGCGCCCCAAATCCGGCGGTTCATGGATTATTATCTGCCCACCACGCTGAAAATGCTCTCCGGCTATCGGAAAATGGATGAACGCCAGGTGGCCGGCAAGGAGGCCCAGGAAACCCGCACCCAAATCCGCCAGGCCATGGACACGGTGCTTAAGGCCTTTGACAAGCAGCTCAACGCCCTCTATCAGGACGACATGCTGGACCTGTCCACCGATATTGACGTGATGGAGACCATGCTTCGCCAGGACGGCCTGATCGATTCGGGCATTCAGGAAAAAGAAAAATAAGCGCGCAAGGCGCGGCGGCCCGAATGATCCATCGGGCCCCGCCCCAGCCGCTTCGCCGTTTCCCTCTCATTCAGACATTTTTGAAAGGAGCTTTCCCCCATGACTGAAAACGAATTCGCCGCCGCCCAGCAAGCCGCCCCGGAAACCGAACAGCATACCGCGCCGGTTTTGACCCTGCACCCTGAAATCGAAGCCAAGCAGACCATCGAAAAAGCGGTGGATATGCTGGAGGAGCTGAAAGCGCCCCAGGCGCCCGACGCCAAGGAAGCGGTGGAATCGCTGGATTCTTCGCTCACCGACGAAGAAAAAATCCAGGTGGCGGCTTTTTCCAAAACCATCGATTTGACCAACCCGGACCATGTGATGCTCTACGGCGCGGACGCCCAGAAAAAAATCTCCGGCTTTGCCGACACCATCCTGGCCAACGTAAAAACCGGCGACACCGGCGAAGTGGGCGATATTCTGAGCAAGCTCATCACCGAGCTTAAGGGCTTCAACGCCGCCGGCGAAAAGCCCAAGGGCTTAAAGGGCCTGTTCTT
>CAMOHY010000337.1 GCA_946615495.1 uncultured Clostridia bacterium | reverse complement strand
TCACTCTTGTCAGGTTTCTTTCTGTTCCTCTCCCTAACTTTCCGTGAAGAACCAATTTTTTCATATTGCGCCTCTCCTTTTTGCTTTTGATTATCCGCCACGGCGGCGTTCGGCCGTGATTCGCTAAAAAGTATACCGGGGGGCCGCCTTAATCCGGGCTCCAGTTTTCCTGCAATTTCTCAATCTGCAGCACGCCGGGCACCTTCACGGCGACCTGATACTGATCCTCGTATACGATTTCGCCCGGCGTATTGGTATATACCAAATAATACGGATGATGATACTTTTCCAGCAGCCATAACGCCGGCCGGATCATCCGCATCATTTCCTCCGCGTTTTCGGTCTTGAAGAAGCAAACCACTTTTTCCTGATTCCTGCAGGGAGGGGGCCAGGGAAGGTTTTCGGAAAACCAGCTGTCGATTTCCCGGTACAGCCCGGCGTCTTCCTCCTCCATCACGTCGTTTTGAATCAGCTGCATGCACATGCTGAAAACGCCCTTGGCATACATGGTGTTTTCAGCCAGCTCCAGGCCCTGGATACGAACATACTTGAAATCCATTTTCGTTTACCATTCATGAGGTCGGTTATTAAACAAAGATCAGTTTTTTTCCTAATGAACCGCCGGAATGCCGGCTGGCCGTTTTGCGTAAACGCTTATTGCGGTTTTGCAGCCTAACTTCATCTTCTATGACAGAATAGCGGATGCCTCCGCCTTCCCCGGCCGCGCGTCCGCTCCGCCTGGTCTTTTACATTCTGCAAGCCGATAGGGTTTTCCTCCTTGTCCTTAAGCTTTTTCGGCCGCAAATTGATAAAGGAAGCGGCTTTCAGCCGCTCCTCGGACCGGCAAAGCCGGTTCTGCGGATTCTTGATGAAGGGGCCGCGGCCCCTTCATACTTTCCCGGAGTTTGTCGACAGTCTGGCGCCGCCGCAGGCGGCGTTTCGCATAAACGTTTGCAAACGGCAAACGCAGCCAAAGTGAAGCGAAGGAGGGGATACATTCTCCTGCTTGCAGCCCCGCCGCACTTGAAAAAGGAACCGGGATTTGTTAAAATAAATTATCACATGCGGCTGTCCGCCCTCCAATGCTTTTGCGACAGAGGAACACGAAATGAAAAAAAACATTACGATTTACGACATTGCCAAAGAGGCCGGGGTTTCGCCCGCCACAGTGTCCCGGATTTTGACCGGCGCGACGGCGGTGAGCCCGGCCAAGCGCGAACGGGTGATGGAGCTGATTGAAAAGTACCATTTTCGTCCCAACGCCCTGGCCCGCGCCTTGACCGTGACCCAGAGCCACCTGATTGGCATGCTGGTGGCGGATTCGGGCAATCCGTACTATATCAGCGTATTCACCGCCATCGAGAACGAGGCGTTCAAGCGCGGCTACGCCACCCTGATGATGAACACCCATTCCACGCCCTCCTTTGAAATCGCCATGCTGACCAAGCTGCGCGAGCTGCAGCCCGACGCCATCATTGTGTGCGGCGGGCGCATCGACCTGGAGCAGCCGGACCCCGCCTTCATCAGCCTGCTTTCCTCCGTTCGGGAAAGCACGCGGCTGATCGCCGGGTCCCGCTGTCCCATGCCGGGGGTGCCTGGCATCGCCATCGACCACCGCGCCTCCATGGAGCTGGCGATGAAGCATTTGATGGGCCTGGGCCACCGGGAGATCGGCTTTATCTATACCGGCATTCCGTATTACGGCACGCAGCAGCGCCTGGCGCGCTTCCGCGAAATCATTCAGGAGCGCCAATTGCCGTTCCGGGAAGAATGGCTGATTCACGTGCCCGCGTATGACGCGGCCTCCGGAAGGCTGGGCGCGGAAAAGCTGCTGCAATGCCAAAGGCTGCCCTCCGCTATTCTGGGCATGAACGATATGGTGTCCGCGGGCATCCTCAGGGAGCTGAACCACCGCGGCGTAAAGGTGCCGGAGGACATTTCCGTTATTGGCTTTGACGATACGTTCGTCAGCTCCATTACCTCTCCGGAGCTGACGAGCGTGAGCTACGATTATCAGCTGTTCGCCTCCATGCTGCTGGACGCCGCGCTGTACACCGGCCCCATCGACGCCCTGCCCTCCGACCAGCTGGTGCCCGTTTTCATTACGGAAAGAAACTCCTGCCGGAGAGTATGAACAAAGCGCAATCCCCGTTTTTTGTAATAAGCCACAAAAACGATGAAAAAGGCGGCGGAAAAATCACCAGATTGATAATTTACGTCTTGCAATCTGTTTTTGGTTCTGCTATAATAAATTTGCTTACAGGAAATCGGTCATGGTATGCCCATTTTATGGAAGAATAAAAAGGCGGGTGCCTTTGTTTTTCTTTCTCCTGTATGAAACCGGTTTCATAATCCCGTTCCGGCAATATTCATTTCATTCCTACGGCGCTCCGGCCGCGTCCTTTTCTGGGCAAGGCGGGAAAAGAAAAAAGTTGGGAGGCGGACCATGACAACCATCAATCCGAGAAAACCGGCGCCCTACTCGATGAAAGGAGCACTGGCGAAGAAGCTGTTCAGCTCCAAGACGCTGATTCTCATGTGCGTCCCGGCGATCATCTACTTCATCGCGTTCAGCTATGCGCCGCTGCCAGGCATCTACGTGGCGTTTGTGAACTACAATTACCGCAAGGGCATCTTCGGCAGCCCCTTCGTAGGCCTGAAAAACTTTGATTTCGTGGCAAAGTCCGGTAAATTGTGGACGCTGACCAGCAACACCATCCTGTTTAACCTGGCGTTCATTCTGCTGGATAACCTGCTGGCGGTCACGGTGGCCATTCTGCTCAAGGAAATTCAGAGCAAGGCCTTCCGCAAGGTGAGCCAGACCATGATGTTCCTGCCCTACTTCATTTCCCAGGT
>CAMOHY010000336.1 GCA_946615495.1 uncultured Clostridia bacterium | reverse complement strand
GCCCGCCCCGCCGATGTGGTCCCCATGGTTATGGGACGCGGCCACGATATAAGGCTTTTTCGTAATTTTTTCCTCAATCAGCCCCTTCAGGTCGCCGATGCCGGTGCCGGTATCGATCACCAGGGCCTTTTCTTCGCCCACCACCACAAAAATTTCGGTACAGTCGAATTCGTCGATTTCAAAAATCCCATCCCGGCATTCAAACCAAGGCATCGTTCTGCATGCCATGCTCCCATCCCCCGCTTTCAGCAAAACATTAAAACGCTTTCCGGCTGTCCAGCAGAATCGTCACCGGGCCGTCGTTGACCAAATGCACCATCATATGCGTGCGGAACACGCCGTTTTCCACCGGCACGCCCAAGGCGCGGATGCCCGCGCACACCTGTTCATACAGTTCGTTCGCCCGCTCCGGCGCTTCGGCGCGGGTAAAGCCGGGACGGTTCTGGCCCCGCGCGTCGCCAAGCAGCGTAAACTGGCTCACCGCCAGCACCCGGCCGCCCACATCCTGAACAGACAGGTTCATTTTCTCGTTTTCGTCCTCAAATATCCTCAGCTTGGCAATCTTGCCCGCCAGATAGGCCGCGTCCTTCTCCGTGTCCCCCTCTTCCACGCCGATGAGCGCCATCAGCCCCTTTTCGATGCGGCCCGTTTCCCGGCCCTCCACCGTAACGAACGCTTCCGACACCCGCTGAACCACTGCGCGCATGCTTTTATTCCTCCCACAATCCTTTGTTTTGCAAAATGGCCTCCGCCACCCGGATGCCGTCCACGGCGGCGCTCATGATGCCGCCGGCGTAGCCCGCGCCTTCCCCGCAGGGATACAGGCCGCCAATGCTGCTTTCGCAGCGGCTGTCCCGCGTTAAGCGCACCGGGCAGGAGGAACGGCTTTCCACCGCGGTAAGCACCGCGTCCCGCAGGGCAAAGCCCTTCAGCTGCCGGTCAAAGGCGCGAAGGGCGCCCTGCAGGCCCTGAAACGCGAAATCCGGCAAAATGGCCCGAAAATCCGCGCAGGCGACGCCGGGCAGATAGGTGGGCCGCACGCTGCCCAATTCCTTGGTGGCGCGTCCCGCCAGCAGGTCCCCGGCCAATTGCACCGGGGCGCGGTAGCCGCCGCCCCCCGCCCGGAAGGCCCTTTCCTCCCAGGCCCGCTGGAGCGCGTAGCCCGCCAGGGGATGATCGTCCCCAAAGTCCTCCGTTCTCACGTCCACCAGCAGGGCCGCGTTGGCGTTTTCCCCGTCGCGGGCAAAGCGGCTCATGCCGTTTACGCACACGCCGCCCAGCCTGCTGGCCGCGGGCACCACCGTGCCGCCGGGGCACATGCAGAAGGAATAAGCGCCCCGCCCGTCCGGCAACCGGGCGGATAAATGATACTCCGCCGCGCCCAGGGCCGGATGGCGGGCAAATTTACCATACTGGCTTTCGTTTATCAGCCTTTGGGGATGCTCAATGCGCGCGCCCACGGAAAAGGGCTTCTGCATCATGCGGACCCCCGCGGAAAACAGCATCTGCTGGGTGTCCGCCGCGCTGTGGCCAATGGCGATGACCAGGCTGTCGGTGGATATTTCCTTGGTTCCTTCCCCGTCCTTATATTCCACGGCGGCCACCTGGCCCGCCCGCTGGGCGATCCCGGTCAATTTGGAGGAAAAACGCACATCGCCGCCCAGAGAAATGATTTCCTCCCGGATGGCGGCCACTACTTGGGGCAATTTGTCCGTGCCAATATGGGGCCGGGCCAAATAAAGAATTTCCTCCGGCGCGCCATGGTCAAATAATTCCTTCAGCACCGTTTGGCACCGCCGGTCCTTGATGCCGGTGGTGAGCTTGCCGTCGGAAAAGGCTCCCGCCCCGCCTTCGCCGAACTGCACGTTGCTTTCGGGATTCAATTCTCCCGTCTGGGCAAAGCGGGCGGTGGTTTTTTCCCGCCGGTCCACCCGCTCTCCCCGCTCCAGCACAATGGGACGCAGCCCCGCGCGGGCCAGCGTCAGCGCGGCAAACAGCCCGCCGGGCCCAAAGCCCGCCACCACGGGCCGAAGCCCCTTATATTCCCCATGGATTTCAGGCAGGGCGGGCATGGACGGCACCTTGGACACCACGCCTGGCTTGACCGCGCGAAGAAAGCTGTCCTCCTGGGGCAGGGAAACATCCACGGAAAAAACGAAATGCACGTCTCCCTTGTCCCGCGCGTCCACGCTTTTTTTGCTCACGCGCCAAGCCTTCACCTGGCTCCTGTCCGCCCGGATTTTTTTCAGCGCCTCCCGAAGCGGGGCGTCCCCCTCCGCGTCCAAGGGCAGCTTGATGTTGCTGATGCGGATCATGCCGCCTCGCCTCCATTCCTGCTCAAACGAAAAAATTATACCATGCCTGCGCCCTGAAAGCAAATAAAAAGCCCCGGCTTTTTTTAGCCGGAGCCTTAAGTCGCCCTATTTATTCCAGCGTCAGCCGCCCGCGGGCTATGTTTTTGCCGCTTTCCTTATCAAAGAGCACGGCTGCTTTATGGAAGGCGAATTTCACCTTGCTGTCCACGGGATAGTCCACATCGCCAAACACCACGGCGGTGAGGGAGGTGCCCTGCACATCCAGCTTCACGGTGGTTTCCATGCCGGAAGGCAGGGTGGAGTACACGGTGGCTTCCTTGACGCCGTCCTCGTCGATGTGGATGTATTCGGGCCGAATGCCCACCACCACGTTCCTGTTCCCCGCAGCTTCGCCGGCCTGCGCTTCAAAGCGGGCCTTCATGCCGCCAAATTCCACCAGGCCATCTTGGTTTATCCTGCCGTCGATAAAATTCATGGTGGGATTGCCCATAAAATCGGCCACGAACAGGTTGGCGGGGTTATTGTACATTTCCAGGGGCGGCGCGTACT
>CAMOHY010000335.1 GCA_946615495.1 uncultured Clostridia bacterium | reverse complement strand
AGGTGCCCCGCTCCGTGCCGTCGGGGTTCAAATCCTTGGCGCAGCCTTTGGCGGTAATGACCGTGCGGTCCCGCGCTTCGCCGATGATGCGCACATTATCCTTATCCACCACCACGCGCTCGTTAAACTCTTCCATGCGCAGCAAAATGATCGTAGGCGCCAGTCCACCGCCGGGAATGGCATCAATCGCTTGCTGAATGGAAGTAAAATCTCCGCTGCCGTCCTTTGCGACAATATACATGGCAAAGACTCCTTTTCTCCGATTATTTTACGGCACAAGCGCCCATTCCTTCAGCGCGTCCGCCGTCATGCGGGCGTAGGCTTCCGCGCCCGCCCGCTTGGTGTGGGTGTCGTCCGCGTTGCCATTGGGATAAGCGGGGTAAACGCCCTTTTCCACGTGCAAATACAGCTTTTTGCTTTCTTCGTCGCCCAATTCCCGCAGCAGGGCTGTGCTCTTTTCATATATATCAATGAGCGGAACGTTCCGCTGGGCGGCCAGCACGCGAATCACGTCGGGATACTCCCCGTGGGATTCCAGCAGCTTCCCATCCTGCCAGCACCGGCGGCAGATGGGCGTCATGAGCACGGGCCTCGCGCCGTGGAGCATCGCGGTGTCCACATAGATTTCCAGGTTGTGATAAAAAGACGTCCAAGGGTCCGTGTGCCTCCACACCAATTCGTTGGCATCGTTATGGGTAAATTGAATGAGCAGGATATCCCCCGGCTGAATTTCCGTTTCGATTTTCTGCAATCTGCCTTCGCTCAAAAAAGATTTGGTGCTCCGGCCGCCCATGGCCCGGTTTTCTATCCGGATGCCGGGAATCAATTCGCAAAGCACCTGGCCCCAGCCCGTAATGGGCGCCTCCTGGGGCTTATAGCTGGCGGCGGTGGAATCGCCGCAGATGTAAATGGTCATGGCTTCTCCTCCTCCTGGTTTCCCTTTTTCACTTCACTGAAAGTATCAGGCTTTCCAATATTGGGTATCAGCCTATATCCTGCGCGTTGGAGATTTTTACGTATTTCACATCGGCCCAGCCGCCCCACCGGCCCAGCGTATTGAGCGCGAACAGGCCGGGGCGCGCCCCGGTCCAGCCGCCGCAGGTCATGGGGTATTCGCCGCCCAGGGGCCGCATGGCATGGCTTCCGTCCCCGTAGAAGAAGGAAACGTTGCCCCGCCGCACCCGCATGCGGAGCAAAATTTCGGCAGAGGGCCACACGGCCTCCGCCACTGCGTTTTCCTCCACCCGCTCCGGAACCCAGCGGCTAATTTCCCTGGCCACGCCCATTTTCAGCGTCACCCGGCCCTGGCCCAGAGCGATAAAGTAATAGGTGTAGCCCATCATGCCCACACCGGCGATATCGCCGTCCTGAGCGTGAACGCTGAACCGCACATCCATATCAAAACCATAGCTCTGCATGAGCTGGGAAAGGAAATTGCCCGCGTGGAACAGGCTTTCCGCCGGCGCGGCATGAAGCCGCAGGCCGGGCTTTAATTCCGTATACCAGCTCTGGTTTGGGTTGGCCTGCCACTGCCACTGGATACCAAGGCCATTCTGAAAATCATCGGAGGTGGGAATTTCCGCAGTAAAGGGCGGCAGATCGATCTCCCCTTTTAGCACGGGAGCGCCCTGCTTGCCCATCACCGGCCAGCCGCTGCTCCAGTCCACCGGCTGCAAATGCGTCACCCGGCCATAAGCGTCCACGTCCTGAAAGTGGATGAACCAATCCTTCCCGTGGCCGTCGGTGACCCAGCCGCCCTGATGGGGACCGTTGACGGACGTATTTCCTTGGGCCAGCACCACCTTCCGCTCGTAAGGCCCATAAATGCTGTCCGCCCGCAGCGCCAGCTGATAGCCGGGCTTCACGCCGCCCGCCGGACAGAGAATCCAATACCTTCCATCCCGCTTATAGGCTTTGGGGCCTTCCACGGTCATGTCGTCATGGTCCGCGCCATCATACACCATGCGGCCATTATCCACCACAGCCAGGCCGTCGGCGGACATTTTGTGCACGTAGAGCATGTTGTTAATGCCCGCGCGGCTGCCAGCGAAGCCGTGCACCAGCCACGCCTGGCCGTCGTCGTCAAACAGGGGGCAGGGGTCGATCCACCCCGTCACATCCTTCACATAGTGGCACTCCCATTCCCCGGCGGGGTCCTTGGCGGTAAACGCAAACAGGCCCTCGTCCGGCATGCACACGTAAATATAAAACATACCGTTATGATGCCGCAGGCTGGGCGCCCAGAGGCCGCATTTATGAGCGGGCCGATCGTATCGGGAAAAGGGCAGCCGCCGGGCGGCATACCCTATCAATTCCCAATGCACCAGGTCCCTGGAATGCAGGACAGGAAGCCCCGGCACATAGGTAAAGGAGGAGGAAATCATATAAAAATCCTCTCCTACCCGAATAACGTCGGGGTCCGAGTAATCGCCGAAAAGGATGGGGTTGGTGTATCGCATATTCCAGAACATCTCTTTCGTTTTGCAGCACAGCGCTTTTATTGGCGTGCAGCGGAAAAATGAACCAATTTTAAATACTTATAAAACAAAATCCCGTCCATTTCTGAACGGGATCAGCGCCTCAAGAAGGACTCGAACCTACAACCCTTCGGTTAACAGCCGAATGCTCTGCCATTGAGCTATTGAGGCAAAGGGGTGGATTTTTTATCCACCCTATTGGAATCCGGCGGCGACCTACTCTTCCGGGCCGTGTCCAGCCAAGTACCATCGGCGCTGAAGGGCTTAACTTCTGTGTTCGGTATGGGAACAGGTGGGACCCCTTCGCCATTGCCACCGGAAATTGTATCGATTGTCAAGCTTTCGCACCTTGACAACTGCACAGTGAAGAAGAATTCTGTTTTTCGTCTTTCTGGACCTT
>CAMOHY010000334.1 GCA_946615495.1 uncultured Clostridia bacterium | reverse complement strand
ATGCTCTAAAGCGGCCGCTCCCGCGGCCGCTTTCAAACGATGTTTATTCAGCTTTCTCAATATCCAGCGTCACATTCCGGCAATGATTCAGGCTAATGCCCGCCTCCCGTTCCACGGTGCAGCGGGTGAAGGCGGCGTCCTGCACCTCGTATCCCGCCACGTCGAAGCCGCGCAGCTCAATGGCGGTAAGCACCCGGTCCTCTTTCTCCCAATAGTTCCTGCCCCAGCCGGTGAGCCGCACCCGGTCGCACCGGAAGGAGGAGAACACCGGCGGCGTCGGGGAGCCCTCCCCATCGTCGTTATACGGCACGGCCTGCACGATGAACCGGGGCAGCACGCAGTCCCGCACCGATACGTTCCGCACAAAGCCGCCCCGCTTTTTGGTGCCCTTGATCTGCACGCCGTAAAGGGAATGGCGCAAATCGCAGTCCCAAATTTTCACGTCCTCCACGCCGCCGCTCATTTCGCTGCCGATGGCGATACCCAGGCCGTATTCGCTCACGCAGTCGAACACCCGAATGCGCCGGGTGGGCCGGTTGATAAGGTTGCCCTCCGGGTTTTTGCCGCTCTTGATGGCCACGGAATCGTCGCCGGTGTGGAATTCGCTGGCAAACAGGGTGCAGTCCTCGCTGGAATCGGGGTCCCAGCCGTCGCCGTTCCACACGTTTTCAGAGCGGAACACGCAGTGGTCCGTCACAATCTGGCGGGAATACACCATGTGCACGTTCCAGCTGGCCCCGTTTTGCAGCGTCAGCCCGGTAATGCGCACGTTTTCGCAATTGCTCAGATTGATGAGCCGGCCGCGGGCCCGGCCGGGAATGGTGTGGTCGTTTTCGCACTCCTTTACCTTGTCGCCCAGGGAAGCGATATAATCCTTCAAAAGCACCTTTTCCGTTTCGATCACGTTCAGGGCCAGGGCCTGGCCGCCGCCGCAGATGGCGCCCTTGCCGTAAATGAGCACGTTGAAGCAGTTGGGCCCCGCGTCGTGGTGCATTTCGCCCAGGTTCAGCAGGCTTTGGTAGCATTCCTGCTCCACGCCTTCAAAGCGGCTGCGGATTTTGGGCAGGTAATCCTTGGGGTCCTCCGTGCCGCGCAGCACGGCCCCTTCCGCCAAATGCAGCGCCATATCGCTGTGCAGCCTCAGGCCGCCGGTCAAATATTCGCCCTTAGGCAAATACACCTCTTCCCCCGCCCCGCAGTCGTCCATGGCCTGCTGGAGCGAACGGGTGTTCAGGGTGCTGCCGTCGCCGACGGCGGAATAAGGGGGCTTCGTCACGTCAATGCGGCGGCGGGGCGGGGCGGCCGTCACCGTGATTTCCCCGATCACTTTGCTGCCCAGGCACACCTGGGCGCAGTACGCCTTTTCCTGCGCAAGCCCGGTCAGGGTGCAATGGGTGCGCTCCGTTTCCGCCACGGGCTTGCCGTCCAGCAGCACCGTATAACGGGCGGGGCAGGGCGCCTGGTCCGGCTGGTCCCACCACAGGGTGGCTTCTTCCTCCAAGGCCGCAAAAAACACTTCCGTGCGCATCGCTTTTTCCTCTATTTCTGAAAAAATATGGGAAATACGGTTGCCTGCCGGCCCCCGTTTCCCCTCCCTTCCATTATAATCGTTCCGGCCGCTTTTCGCAACCTCTGCCGCGGGGATTTTCCCTGCGTTTTTCCTTTTTTCCGCGCTTGACAGCCGCCGCCCGCCATGCCATAATGAAAAGGCAGTATGCAAGGAACCGTCCATAAGAAAGGAAGCGCCGCCATGAAACCGGTATTTGTTTGCTACGCCAAGTGCACCACCTGCCAGAAGGCCAAAAAATGGCTGGATGAAAACCACATCGACTATACGGAACGTTCCATCAAGGAGAATCGTCCCTCCGCCGAAGAGCTGCGGGCCTGGCAAAAGCAAAGCGGGCTGCCCCTGCGTAAATTTTTCAACACCAGCGGCATGCTCTACCGGGAATTGCAGCTGAAGGATAAGCTGCCCGCCATGACCGATGAAGAAATGCTGGCCCTGCTCGCCTCCGACGGCATGCTGGTCAAGCGCCCGCTGCTGATTACGCCCCAGGCCGCCGTGCCCGGCTTCCGGGCCGAAGCATGGGAAAAGGCGCTGCGTGAATGAGGCTTTCCGGGCTTTTTTCCGTTTCCCATTTGACAGAACCGAATGAATTTGCTATGATTAGGAAAAAGATACGTATTTTCCCTATGGGGATATAAGGAGGAGCAGATTCATTATGGCAATTCAGTTGTTTGAATATCCCACGGCCAATTCCAATTTGCGCCTGCGCGTGGCGCGGGGCCATTTTGCCACCAGCCACAGCCACATCAATTATTATATCGACCTGACGCTGACCAAGCACCGCCTGTCCGAAGCGCGGGAGGCCGCCGTGGAGCTGGCCGCCTCCTTCAAGCCCTCCACCATCATCGACACCATCCTGTGCCTGGACGGCACGGAGGTGGTGGGCGCCTGCATGGCCAGCGAGCTGACCCGCGCGGGCTTTATGAACATGAACGCCCACCGCACCATCTACGTGGTCACGCCGGAGCATACCTCCGGCAGCCAATTGCTCTTCCGGGATAATTCCGCGCCCATGATCGTGGGCAAGCACGTGCTGGTGCTGGCCGCCTCCGTCACCACGGGCTTTACCGCCCAGGCCGCCATCGAAGCCATCCGCTATTACAACGGCACGCCCGTGGGCGTGTGCGCCATTTTCACCTGCGTGGATGAATGCGAGGGCTTTCCCATCGCTTCCATTTTCAACACCAAGAACGTGCTGTCCGATTATCAAAGCACCTCCAGCCACGATTGCCCCCTGTGCAAAGCGGGCTATAAGCTGGACGCGCTGGTGAACGCCCACGGCATTTCCAGCTTCTGACCGGGCATAAATGGC
>CAMOHY010000333.1 GCA_946615495.1 uncultured Clostridia bacterium | reverse complement strand
GGGGGCGGCAGTTTTTGCCGTTCCTTTTTTTCGTCCGGTGTGGTATACTTGGCCCAGAAAGTAAAACGCCAAGGGAAAGGAGCAGGAACGTGGAAGGAAAGCTGTTTTTCGGCAAAAAAAGCGCAAAGCAGTTTGAAGCCCTGGCCGCGGAGCAGGAAAAACGGGTGTACGCCCTTTGCCTGCATATGATGGGCAGCCGGGAGGATGCGCTGGACTGCGCTCAGGAAACCATGCTGCGGGCCTTCAAAAGCTTTTCCGGCTTTCGGGGCGACGCCTCCTTTTCCACCTGGATCGCCCGCATCGCCATGAACGTGTGCACCGACGCCCTGCGCAGGCGGCGGGACGCCGTGTCCTTGGACGCGCTGCGGGAGGACCAGAATTTTGACCCGCCGGACCCCGCCCCTACCGCCTATGCCCGGCTGGAGGAAAAGGAGAGAATGCGGCTGCTTCGGGAGGCGCTTTCCCTGCTGCCGGCGGATATGCGCCAGGTGATCGTGCTGCGGGATATCCAAGGCATGGATTACGATGAGATCGCCGGGGTGCTGGAGCTGCCCTTGGGCACGGTGAAAAGCCGGCTGAGCCGGGCGCGGGAAAAATTGGCGGTTATTTTGAAAAAATCTTCGGAACTTTTTTCTTCCCCATCCGTCTAAGAAAGTGAGAGGAGGCGAAAAAATGGATTGCAAAGAGTTTTCAAATCTTCTCGATGCCTACATGGAGGGCGCGCTGCCGGACGCGGACGCGCGCCGCATGGCGGCGCACGCGGCGGAATGCGCATCCTGCGCGTCTCTGCTGGCCCTGCGCCGAGACCTGCGCCGGATGGAGGAGGAAATCGAGGTGCCCGATGCGTTTTCCTCCTCCTGGCGGCGGACCATACGGGAGGAAAAAACAATGGAAAGCCAGGAACGGAGTAAATTCAATTGGAAGGCCTGGGTGAGCGTGGCGGCAGCGCTCATCTTCGTGGTGGGCGGCACCCTGATAAGCAGGGAAAGCCTGCCCGCCAGGACCGCGGCGCGGGAAAAGGCCGCCGCCCAGCAAATGCGCTCCAGCGCCATGGAGTCTCCCATGGGCCTGATGGCCAGCAGCGCGGCGAGCAATTTTTCCTACGACAGCGGCGTGGACATGTACATGGCGGAGGACGCCGATGTGCCCATGGAATATGAGGAGGATGCCGGAGGTGAAGCGCAAAAGCAGGAAAAAATCATCCGCACCGCCAGCTTTACCGTAAAGACCACCGCCTACGACGAGGACCTGGAAAGCCTCCAGCGGCTGACGGCGGACTTGGGCGGAAGGGTGGAATACCTGTCCTCCTCCGGCGACGCGCAAAGCGGCCAAGCCCGTTCCGCCTCGCTTACGCTGCGCATTCCCTCCGCCCGGCTGGATGAATTCCTGGATGGGGCGAAGGAAATTGGCACGGTGACGGCCTTGACCCAGGAAATGCAGGATGTGTCCGATTCCTATTACGACACCAAGACCCGCCTGGAGACCCAGCAGGAAAAGCTGAAACGGCTCCAAAGCATGATTGCTTCCGCCGAAGACGTGTCGGACCTGATTGAAATCGAAACCGCCATCGCGGATACGCAGTATTATATCGACCGCTATACCGGCCAGCTGAAGGGCTACGACAGCAAGGTGGATTTCAGCACGGTGCGGGTGAACGTGCGGGAAACCAGGATTACCGAAATGGCGAATGTGACCTTGGGCCAGCGCATCGTGGACGGGCTCAAAGGGTCCGCGGAGGAATTCGGGTGGTTCCTGGAGGACGCGGCGGTGTTTCTGGTATCCGCTCTGCCCTGGCTGCTGGCGCTTGCCGCGGCCGGAGCGGTGCTGTGCCTGATCGTTCGGTCTAAGAAAAAGAAGAAAATGAAAAAGCAGGAGGGATAAACCGATGAAAAAGCTGATTTGCCTGTGCCTTGCGGCGCTTATGGCCCTGACCTTCGTCCTGCCCGCCCTGGCGGAAAACGGACGGGGCGCCATGGATGTGGCGGGCAGCGCCACCGTTACCCTGGCGGCGGACACCGCCACCATTCAGATCGGCGTGAACACCCAGCGGGAGACCGTGCGGGAGGCCCAGCAGGAAAATGCCCAGCTCATGGCCGCGGTGATGGAAGCGCTGCGAAACCAGGGCATTGATGAAAAGGACATGATGACCAGCCAGTTCAACGTGTACAGCAATTATGAGTATACCCCGGACGGCCAGGGCGGGGAAAAGCGCACCCTGTATTACCAGGTGCAGAACAACGTGACCGTGACGCTGCACGATCTATCCATGATCGGCGCCGTGCTGGACGCGGCCATGGAGGCGGGCGCCAACACCACCTACGGCATTTCCTTTTCGTCCACGCAGGCCAACGAAGCGTACCAAAAGGCGCTCAAGCGCGCCGTGGAGGACGCCATGCAGAAGGCCCAGGTGCTTTCCGAGGCCGCCCATGTGACCCTGGGCAAGCTGGTGCGCATCAACGCGGAGCAGTCCATGGCCGCTTACGCCCGCGACGCTTACGGCGCGTCCAACACCTTCTTTTATGAGGCCAAGGCCGCCGATATGGGCACCACCATCACCAGCGGCGATGTGTCCGTCAGCGCCAGCGTGGTGCTGGAGTATGAATTTGAATAAGGAATACCGCCCAACATTTCTTTGAATGGTCCGCAGGCGCGATGCTGAAAGCGCCTGCGTTTTTTTAGATTGCGAACAGGGCTTCCGCATTGGCCGGCGCTTCCCAAAGCGCCTTGCGCAGCAACGGAAAACCCGTTTCTGTGATTCGTGGAGACGATTTTCACGAAAGCCGGTCACGCGCCAGCGGTATCTTGCACGCTGAAAGCGGAAAAACGGGGCTGTCTCGCAAACAAAAAAGCGCACAAAAAACATGACGGGAAGCTGTAGGG
>CAMOHY010000332.1 GCA_946615495.1 uncultured Clostridia bacterium | reverse complement strand
CGGCGGACACTTCCGCGTCGCGGGCCTGGCGTTCCTTGCGCACATAGGTGGAATAGATGTATTCGCACTTTTCCAAAGCGTATTCGCGCACGGCGGCCTTCACGTCCTCGCCCGTGGTGATGAGCGGGAATTCAGACTTGGGCTTGCCGATTTCGGCCACGATTTTTTCCTGGAATTCCACCAGCTGCTTGATGAAGTCATGGCCGTAGAGGATGGCGTCCATCATGGCGTCCTCGCTGACTTCCTTGGCGCCCGCTTCCACCATCATGATGGCGTCCTTGGTGCCCGCCACGGTGACGTGCATATCAGAGGCCGCTTCCTGGGCTTCGGTGGGGTTGATGACGAACTGGCCGTTCACTCGGGCCACCACCACGGCGGCGGTGGGGCCGCCCCAGGGAATATTGCTCACCATCAGAGCGATGGAGGAGCCCAGCATGGCGGGGAATTCAGGGGGCGTGTCCGGGTCCACAGACAGGGTCTGGGCCACTACCTGCACATCGTTGCGCATGCCCTTGTTGAACAGGGGGCGCAGCGGACGGTCGATCAGGCGGCAGGTCAGGGTCGCCTTTTCGGTGGGACGGCCCTCGCGCTTGATGAAGCCGCCGGGGATTTTGCCCACGGCGTACTGCTTTTCTTCAAAGTCCACCGTCAGCGGGAAGAAATCCACGCCCTCACGGGGCTTGTCCGACGCGGTGGCGTTTACCAGCACGGCGGTGTCGCCATAGCGGACCAGGCAGCTGCCGCCAGCCTGCTGGGCATACTTGCCGAATTCCAGGGTCAGGGTACGGCCCGCAAATTCCATTGAATACGCTTTGTAATCCATTTTTTTCTCTTCTCCTCACACACACATTCACTGCCGCTTCGCGTCAGTGCGAAAGGGGGAATTCTTCCCCCTTTCGGGATTCCCCTTCAGTTTTTCCTGTCGCTTCGCTCCGGGCGGAAAAACTGTAGGGTAAGAAAATTTCTTTCGGTCGTCTTCGCTCCCTGCAGAAATTTTCTTTCCTCCCGGCGTACACGCCGCCGGTGCGGATTTCAGTCAAGGGGCGCTTCGCTCCCTTGACAATCCCCCACTGGCCTCTTCAAGCCGGAAGGATGAAACAAAAAGCTATCGGCTGAATCCTTTCCAGCCGATAGCCCCATGCGCATTATTTACGCAGACCCAGCTTGGCAATCAGTTCACGGTAACGCTCGATATCGGTCTTCTTCAGATAGTCCAGCAGACCGCGGCGGCGGCCAACCATCAGCAGCAGGCCACGGCGGGAATGGTGGTCCTTCTTGTTCAGCTTCAGGTGCTCGTTCAGGTGGTTGATCCTCTCGGTGAGCAGAGCGACCTGCACTTCGGGAGAACCGGTGTCGCCTTCGCTGCGGGCATAGGTTTGCATGATCTGAGCCTTGAGTTCCTTATCCATGGTGTCTTCCTCCTTTTGGGGTGTGGCGGCCCCTGCTTCAAATCGCCGTCAGCCTCAGACGGGCGTTGGGGTATCGCCGGTCCGGGGAAGCGGTTCTAAAAACCACGCCTATCATTTTAACATGACAGGCGCGGTTTGTAAACCATTATTTTAGATTTTTTCCTACTTTTTCAGCCTTTATTCCGCCGCCGGCCGCGGGGCGGAAATCGGGCGCTTTGTTTCAGTTCCCTTTAGCGTCCCGCTTGTTGAACACCACGTTGATGATGATGCCCAGGATGAGGCCGGTGGCGATGGAGGAAATGGTAACGGCGCCAAAGTTCAGGGTCAAGCCGCCGATACCGGTAACCAGGATGGCCGCCACCACGAACAGGTTGCGGTTATCGTTCAGGTCCACAGGCTGGAGCATCTTGAGGCCGGAGACGGCGATGAAGCCGTACAGCGCAATGCACACGCCGCCCACGATGCAGGAGGGAATGGAATTGACGAAGCAAACGAAGGGGTCGAAGAAGGAAAGGATGATGCAGTAAATGCCCGCGATGGCAATGGTGCTGATGGAGGCATTGCCGGTGATGGCCACGCAGCCCACGGATTCGCCGTAGGTGGTGTTGGGGCAGCCGCCAAAGAAGGAGCCGATGATGGAGCCTACGCCGTCGCCGATCAGGGTGCGGTCCAGGCCGGGATCGGTGATAAGGTCGCGCTCAATGATGGAGGACAGGTTCTTATGGTCGGCAATGTGCTCGGCCAGGGTGACGAAGGCCACGGGGGCGAACAGCACGAAAATGCTGATAACGTCGGCGAAGGAGCCGATCTTGTTGGCAGCGTCCTCATACGCGCCGAAAATGCCCAGGAAGGTGAAGCGCGGCACCTTGAACAGCTGCATATTGTCAAAGGCGGAAAGGTTTACCAGCTTGAGCGCGTCCGCGCCGGTGGCGTTGCCGATCAGGGTGAGCGCCAGGGCGATCACGTAAGCGCCCAGGATACCGATGATGAAGGGAATCAGCTTCATGCCGCGGCTTCCCTTGGTGGAGGCGTACACGGTGATGACGAAGGCGATCACGCCCACCAGGATGGCCACCAGGTTGTAGCTGCCGGCGGCGGTGTTGTTCAGGTTATTGACCGCGCTGCCGCACAGGGAAAGACCGATCAGGGCCACGGTGGGGCCGATGACCACGGGGGGCAGCAGCTTGTTCACCCATTCAGAGCCAGTCTTTTTGATGATGAGCGCGATAATCACATACACCAGACCCGCAAACACCGCGCCCAGGAAGATGCCCAGGAAGCCGAAGGAAACGGCGCCGGCCAAAGGAGCGATGAAGGCGAAGGAGGAGCCCAGGAACACGGGGCTCTTTTTCTTGGTAGCGATGAACAGATAAAACAGCGTGCCAAAGCCCGCGCCGCAAAGCGCGGCAGGCTGGCTCATGTAGGTGCCCGTGCCGTCCACCAGGATGGGCACCAGCAGGGTGGCGGCCATGATGGCCAGCAGCT
>CAMOHY010000331.1 GCA_946615495.1 uncultured Clostridia bacterium | reverse complement strand
AGGGCAAATCGATATGCAGCACGCGCTGGAACTTGGTGGCGCCGTCCACAATGGCCGCTTCATGGTATTCCGGGCTTACCCCGGCCAGGGCGGCGAAATAGATTACGCTGCTCCAGCCCATGCTCTGCCAAATGCCGCTCCACACGTAGATGTGGCGCCACATGTAGCTTTTGCCCATAAAGTTGATGGCCTCGCCGCCCAGGGACTTGATGACCATGTTCACCACGCCCACGCGGGGAGAGAGGAACAGAATCAGCATACCGCACATAACCACCACGGAAATGAAGTGGGGGGCGTAGGTGACGGCCTGAATGACCTTGCGGTACCGCTTGTGGCGAAGGGAATTGAGCATCAGCGCCAGGATGACCGCCACCGGGAACGCCGCCACCAGGGAATACACGCTCAGCACCAGAGTGTTGCGGATGGTGGTCCAGGCGTAGGCGGAGGTGAAAAAGCGCTGGAAGTTTTTCAGGCCCACCCAATCGCTGCCCCATATGCCCTTCTTGGCCTTGTAATTGCGGAAAGCAATCTGCACGCCGTAAATGGGGATGTAATGGTAGATCACCGTCAGCACGATACCCGGCAGGCAGAACAAGAGCAAATCCCAGTTGCCCTGCATCCGCTGCAAGAAGGAACGCTTTTTCTTGGGCACAGCGCTCACACTCATAGCACAAAACCCTCCCTTTTCCATTTTGCCTAAATAGAATACAAGATAAGCAAATATTTCTACGAAAAAAAAGAAACAACAAACATATACTCACAGATTTTAGCAAAATCATTCTAACATGTGTTCATTTGCTTGTCAATAGCTCACAAGGAACCTTTTTATATTTTTATCAAATTCGCAAAACAGGAAAACCTTTTACCTTTTGCGACATAATCAAAAAAGGCCGCCGCAGTTCCAACTGCGGACGGCTAAACCATTTCAAATTTCCTCAAAATTTCAGCAAAACGCCCACCACCGCCGACAGCGCGATGAACACCACCGGATGCCACTTTAGCTTCCGCTGGGCAAAAAAGATCACCACGGCCAGCGCAATAGCCTTCCAGATAAACAGGTCGCCCACCTGGCCCGTGATTCCAAATGCTTCCAGGTTCACCAGCGCCACCTTGGCCACGTTCAGCCCCGCGGCGGTAATCATGGCGATGGAGGCGGGGCGAAGGCCGTAAAACGCGCCCTCCACCAGCCGGTTTTCCCGGAATTTTTTCAAAAACCGGGCAATAATGAGAATCACGATCAGCGAAGGCAGGGCCAAGCCCAGCGTGGCCAGGATGCCGCCGGGAACGCCCGCGGTTTTGAACCCGGCGTAGGTGGACATATTGATGCCAATCGCCCCCGGCGTGGATTCGGATACGGCGATCATATCGGCGATATCGGCGTGGGAAAACCAGCCGGTGCTGTCCGACATTTCATAGAGGAAAGGCAGCGTTGCCAGCCCGCCGCCCACGGAAAACAGCCCTGTTTTGGCAAATTCCAGCATCAGGCGAAGCAGCGTCAGCATTTTTCAGCCCCCTTTCCCCCATTCCGCCGGTTTTTCACCGTGGAAGCCGCGATGCCGGCCGCCCCGGCCAGCAGCACCAGCACCGCCGCGGGAATTTTCACCGGCAGCAGCCCGGAAAAAGCGTTCAGGGCGAAAATAACCAAATACAGCGCCAGGGTGAAGGGGTCCACCACCGATTTTTTCCACAGCCGCAGCACCGCCTGCACAATGAGCACGCACACGCACACCCGAATGCCCGCGAAGGCGTGCTGCACCAGCTCCAGCTGAGCGAAATTGGTCAAAAAAGCCGCAATCGCCAGAATAATGAGGATGGGCCCGCTCAAAAAGCCGCAGGTGGCCGCCAGCGCGCCCGCGGCGCCCCCCTTCTTTTCGCCTATGAAGGTGGACACGTTCAGGGCGATAATGCCCGGCGTGCACTGGCCGATGGAAAAATAGTCCCGCAAATCGTCCATAGTGGTCCAATGCCGTTTATCCACCAGCTCCCTTTCCAAAATCGGCAGCATGGCGTAGCCGCCGCCAAAGGTGACGCAGCCAATCTTGGCAAACGTCCAGAATAAATCCACCATCCCATTCATGCCAAATCTCTCCTCTTTTGAAGCGTTCCCGTCTATTATACATGAAAAAATTTTTTCCGCAAATCTTTCTTTTCCTCCGCCGTCCAATGTTTTTTCCCTGTGTCCTCGTTGACGGATTCCTTCTATTTTGGTATAATGGGGAAAAAGATGCCAAGGCATCAACAATCACAAACCGGACGGCAGGCGATAGGTCCCGCCGCCCAAAGAAAGGAAGATGGGCTATATGAAACGGTTTCTGGCGGTTTTGCTCTCCTGCGCGCTCCTGCTTTCCTGCATGAGCCTGGCCGTGGCCGATGAAAAGAAGAGCCTGACGGTGTGGATTCCTCAGTACCAGTTCGGCGACGGAATCTCCGACCAGGACTTCTGGGACGGCGTGTTTGACCCCTTTGAAGAAGAAAACAACTGCGAAGTCAAGGTGGAAATCCTCTCCTGGAGCGATTACAACACCACCATCTACACCGGCCTGCTCAACAACGACGGCCCCGACGTGGTGTATGTCACCGATAACTACGACCTGGTAAAGGCCGGCTTGCTGCTGGGCCTGGACAGCTACCTGACCGACGAACAGAAGGACAATTACCTGCTGTGGACCACCGGCCCCGTGGACGCCAACGGCGAACACGTGATCGTGCCCATGGACGACGGCGTGGCCATCGGCTACTACAACACCGACATCCTGGCCGAAGCGGGCATTGAAGCCTTCCCCGAAGAATGGGACGCCTTCCAGGAAGCCTGCAAGACCATTCAGGAAAAGACCGGCAAGCAGGGCTTCCTGCAGAACTGGGGCGCCACCACCGGCACCAGCGCGCTGATGCTGGCCTTCTGGCCCT
>CAMOHY010000330.1 GCA_946615495.1 uncultured Clostridia bacterium | reverse complement strand
TCGACCTGGTGGACGAGGCCTGCGCCATGATCCGCACCGAGATGGATTCCATGCCGCAGGAGCTGGACGAAATCCGCCGCCGCATCATGCAGCACGAAATCGAGGAAGCGGCCCTGAAAAAGGAAACAGACCCGCTGTCCAAGGAGCGCTTGAACACCCTGCGCAAGGAACTGTCCGATATGCGGGACCAGTTCAAGGAAATGCAGACCCGGTGGGAAAACGAAAAGAACGATATCGGCAAGGTGCAGAAGCTGCGGGAGGATATGGAGCGCGTCAACGCCGAAATTGAAAAGGCCAAGCGGCAATATGACCTGACCAAAGCCGCCGAGCTGCAGTACGGCGAGCTGCCCCGCCTGAAAGCCGAACTGGAAGAGGCGGAAAAGGAATCGCCCGTACAGAACACCCTGCTGCGCGACAAGGTGACGGAGGAGGAAATTGCCCGCATCGTGGCCCGGTGGACGGGTATCCCGGTGAGCAAGCTGATGGAGGGCGAACGGGAAAAGCTGCTGCGGCTGCCGGACGTGCTGCATAAGCGGGTCATCGGCCAGGACGAGGCCGTGGAAAGCGTCAGCGAAGCCATATTGCGTTCCCGCGCGGGCGTGGCGGATGAAAACCGGCCCATCGGCTCCTTCCTGTTCCTGGGGCCAACGGGCGTTGGCAAAACGGAATTGGCCAAAACCTTGGCCGAAGCCCTGTTTGACGATGAAAAGAACTTGGTGCGCATCGACATGACGGAGTACATGGAGAAATTCTCCGTTTCCCGCTTGATCGGCGCACCTCCGGGATACGTGGGCTACGAAGAGGGCGGCCAGCTTACCGAAGCGGTGCGGCGGCATCCCTATTCCGTGGTGCTGTTTGACGAAATGGAAAAAGCCCACCCCGATGTGTTCAATATTCTTCTGCAAATCCTGGATGACGGCCGGGTGACCGACAGCCAGGGCCGCACCGTGGACTTCCGCAACACCATCCTGATTATGACCAGCAACCTGGGCTCCAGCCAGATTCTGGACGGCATCGACGAAAGCGGCCATCTGTCCGACGAAGCCAAAACCGCCGTTCAGGGCCTGCTGCGCACTCATTTCAGGCCCGAATTCCTGAACCGAATCGACGACACCGTCATGTTCACGCCTTTGGATAAGGCCCAGGTGCGCTCCATTGTGGATTTGCTGCTGGCCAGGCTGAAAGCAAGGCTCAAGGATAAGCAATTGGACCTGCGGCTCACCGACGCGGCCTTCGACCGCCTGATGGACCTGGGCTACGACCCTGTGTACGGCGCGCGGCCCATGAAGCGGGTGCTCCAGTCCAAGGTGGAAACGCTGGTGGCCCGCAAGCTGATTGCGGGCGATATCCTGCCCGGACAAACCATTGTGGTGGACGCGGCCCAGGACGGCGGCTTCGCCGCAAATGCGGAATAAGCAAAATATCAGCAAAGGCGCAGGCTATTTAAGGGCTTGCGCCTTTTTCGTGGCTTTAAAATTCCATTAATATCGCCATAGGAAAATTGTTTACCCTTATTCCTTATACGCCTTTCTCGGAAAGGGGTCTGGGGGAAACCGCTCTTTGGGCTTCAAAGAGCGGTTTCCCCCAGTATACATTTTTCGGAAGCGATTGCCCTGGGTTTGACACATTTATCGATTGACCCGCTGGAAAGTTTATGGTATACTGTACAAGGCAGAGGTTGGCGTTTTGCCGCCTGTGCTGCGAACAATGTTTCCGCCCAATCTATAGAAAAGGGGTTTTCACACCATGGCAAAGATCGATTTGACCAAGTATGGCATCACCGGCACCAAGGAGATCGTGTACAATCCTTCCTATGAACTGCTGTATCAGGATGAAATGAATCCCGCGTTGGAAGGCTACGAAAAGGGCCAGGAAAGCGAACTGGGCGCCGTCAACGTCATGACCGGCATTTACACCGGCCGTTCCCCCAAGGATAAGTACCTGGTGGTGGACGAAAATTCCAAGAACACCGTGTGGTGGACCACCGATGAATACAAAAACGACAACCACCCCATGACCCAGGAAACCTGGAAGGTGGTCAAGGAGCTGGCTCAGAAGGAACTGAGCGGCAAAAAGCTCTACGTGGTGGACGCTTTCTGCGGCGCCAACAAGGACACCCGTATGGCCGTTCGCTTTATGATGGAAGTGGCCTGGCAGGCTCATTTCGTGCGCAATATGTTCATCAAGCCCACCAAGGAAGAGGAAGCCAGCTTTGAGCCCGACTTCATCGTGTACACCGCCTCCAAGGCCAAGTGCGAAAACTATAAGGCGCTGGGCCTGAACAGCGAAACCGTGGTGGCCTTCAACGTGACCAGCCGGGAGCAGGTGATTTTGAACACCTGGTACGGCGGCGAAATGAAGAAGGGCATGTTCTCCATGATGAACTACTATCTGCCGCTCAAGGGCATGGCCTCCATGCACTGCTCCGCCAACACCGATATGCAGGGCGAAAACACCGCGATTTTCTTCGGCCTGTCCGGCACCGGCAAGACCACCCTGTCCACCGACCCCAAGCGCCTGCTGATCGGCGACGACGAGCACGGCTGGGACGACAACGGCGTGTTCAACTTTGAAGGCGGCTGCTACGCCAAGGTGATCAACCTGGATAAGGATTCCGAGCCCGACATTTACAACGCCATCCGCCGGGATGCGCTGCTGGAGAACGTGACGCTGGACGAAAACGGCAAGATCGACTTTGCCGATAAGTCCGTCACCGAAAACACCCGCGTTTCCTATCCCATCGAGCACATTGAAAAGATCGTCAAGAACGTGCGGCCCACCTCTGCCGGCCCCGACGCCAAGAACGTGATCTTCCTGTCCGCCGACGCTTTCGGCGTGCTGCCCCCCGTTTCCGTGCTGACCCCCGAACAGACCAAGTATTACTTCCTGTCCGGCTTCACCGCCAAGCTGGC
>CAMOHY010000329.1 GCA_946615495.1 uncultured Clostridia bacterium | reverse complement strand
CCATGTTTTCCTACGGCAAGCTGGAAAGCTACGCCCGGCAGAATAAGCCCTTGCCCGTTGACGGCGGCTTTGACCCGGACCAGCATTTGACCCGGAACGCCGCGGATATTCTGGCCACCCACCAGGTGCTGCCCATCGGCTATTGGAAGGGCAGCGGTATTTCTTTGATGCTGGACCTGGTCGCCTCCGCCCTCAGCGGCGGCCGCACCGCCCGCCAGGTGGGCCAGCTTCCCACGGAAACGGAGCTGAGCCAGGTATTCGTAGCCATTGATCTGGGCCGCCTGCCCGACGGGGCGGACTTTGCCAAGCGGGTCAAGGACACCCTGGAGGACATGCAGTCCTCCCAGCCGGTGGACAGCGCCCGGCCCGTTTATTATCCCGGCCTCAACATGATGCGCACCCGGCAGGAAAACCTGGAAAAGGGCATTCCTGTGGAAGAAAGCGTATGGGAAACGGTGCTGAAGCTATGAAAACAGAATGGATTCCCGGCGCGGTATCAGCCACCTTTAAAAAAATGCCCCTGACCGCGGACGAAGTCATTTCTCTTTTGCGCGAATGCGGGCTGAAGGCCGTGGAATGGTCCGAAAACGCGCATGTTTTTCCGGACGACGCCGAAGGCGCCGCCGCCCTGCGCCAAAAAACGGAAGCGGCCGGGCTGCGGGTGGCCGCCTACGGCAGCTATTACCGGCTGGGCGAAAACGAAGCGCCCCAGGCCGTCTTTGAAAAAAGCCTGATTTCGGCCCAGGCGCTGGGCGCGCCCCTCATCCGCGTGTGGGCGGGCGTTAAAGCCTCCTGGGATACGCCGGAGGAGGAGCGCCAAGGGCTCGCCCAGGAAGCGGCGCTCATTGCCGGCCTGGCGGCGGAAAAGGGCATTCGGGTGGCCTTTGAATGGCATAAAAACACCTTGACCGACACCAACGAATCCGCTCAGCGGCTGCTGAAGGAAGCGAATCATCCCAACCTGTACTGCCTGTGGCAGCCCACCGTGGCCCTGAGCCCCAAGGAAAGGACGGCGGGCATCCGCCTGATGGGCGGCAAGCTGCTCAACTTCCACGTTTATTCCTGGCCGGACGGCAAGCGCGGCCCCCTGAACGCCGCGGAATGGCAGTATTATCTGGACGCGGCGGAGGGCCAAGCGGCCCAGCGCTGCGCCCTGCTGGAATTCGTCCGGGACGACTCGGTGGACCAATTCCGCGCCGACGCGCAAACCCTGCTCAATCTGCTGAAAGGCGGCGAAGAAAATGGCTGATCTGTATGTAAAATCCCTGGACATGATAAATCCCTTCGTGGTGGCCTCTTCTCCGGCCACCCAAGGGGCGAAAAACGTGCTCAAATCCGCCAAAATGCGGCCCGGCGCCATCACCATGCGCAATTTCGGCCACGGCAGCGGCGGCGGCAGCTTCTTTTATCCCGGCGCTAACGCCGCTTTTCAGGGAGAGCCCTGCTTCCACAGCCACGCGGTGGGCCGCCAGATTCCCGATGAGGTGTCTACCCTGGAACAGTACTGCGAAGAAGTAAAGGCCGCCCGGCGGGAGCTGGACAGCGATATCAAGCTGTGGGTGTCCGTAGGGCATTACAGCGACATCGTGAAGGGCGGCGACTGGGAAAAGGATTGGGTGCGCCAAGCCAAGGAGCTGTCCCTGGCCGGGGCCGACGCCCTGGAGCTGCATTTCAACACGCCCGGCGTGGCCGTGGCCAAGGACCGGATTTTTGATTACTATGAGCTGGTGCGCCACTGCACCACGCTCATTAAAAACGCGGCGGGCAAGGGCGTGAAGGTGATGGTGAAGCTGGCCGTGGAAGGCTGCGATGTGCTCACCTCCATGCGCGTCGCCCAGGCCGCCGGCGCGGACGCCGTGGGCCCCACCGCCCGGTGGAAGGCCTTCTGCATGGATTTGGACTGGCGGCGCACTCAGCCCCGGCCCGGCTCCGGCTACGGCGGCACCCAGGCCACGCCCATCGTGTGCTACGCCGTGGCCGAGGGCCGCAATAACGGCATCACCCTGCCCATGTACGCGGGCGGCGGCGTGTTTTCCTTTGACCAGGCGGCCCGCTTCATCATGGCGGGCAGCGACTGCGTGCAGCTGGGCGCCCTGGCCTGCTCCGGCGGCACCATGGCCTGCAAAAAGCTCATTGCCGACCTGAAAAAGTGGATGGACCAGGCGGGCTATCCGGACATGGACAGCCTCCGGGGCGACGCCCTGACCCTGTTCAATATGCCCGGCGATTTTGCCAAGGCCCGGCAGAACGCCCTGGGCGACGCCTACCAGGCCGCGCAGGTGGACGCGGACAAGTGCGTCGGCTGCGGCCGCTGCCAGGACGTATGCTGGCATGAGGGCATTGAGCTAAAGGACCGCAAGGCCGCCAAAACGGACCGCTGCATCGGCTGCGGCTATTGCTTCCAGGTGTGCCCCACCGGCGCGCTCTCCGTGAACGCTGGCGATATCCTGGCCAAGCCCTTTGATACCACGAAATAAAAGATAACTGTAAATACCCCAGGAAAGTATGAAAGGGCCGCAGCCCTTTCATCAACAATCCGCAGGACCGGCTTTGCCGGTCCGAGGAGCGGCTGAAAGCCGCTTCCTCTATCAATTTGCGGCCGTAAAATGAGCGCTTCCGGCATTTTGCCCGGAAGCGCCATTTTTACAGCAAATTGATGTTCCCATCGAAAGACTGCTTGCAGGCTTTCGATGGCAGAGCATCGACTTCGTTGATGCTCTGAATGGCCCCGCCGGATATGCCCGGCAGGGCCATTCGTTTTGTTGGTGTTTTATAGTACCTTATTCAGGAAATCCTTGGTGCGCTGCTGGGTGGGATGGGAGAAAATGGCGTCGGGCGTGCCCTCCTCCACGATCTGCCCCTCGTCCATGAACAGCACCCGGTCGGCCACCTCGCGGGCGAAGCCCATTTCGT
>CAMOHY010000328.1 GCA_946615495.1 uncultured Clostridia bacterium | reverse complement strand
ACGTGGAATTGGAAGACGAGGACAGCGTGACCGAGCGCTTCCACCGTGCCTCCGGTCAGGGTGATCTGGACGTTGTGGTGGTGCGTTTGCCCCACATTTCCAATTTTACCGATTTTCAGGCGCTGACATTGCAGCCCGGCGTCCGGGTGCGCTACGCGGAAAAGCCCGAAGAGCTGGCAAACGCCGACCTCATTCTTCTGCCCGGCACCAAAAACACCATAGAGGACTTGATGACCCTTCGCAACCGCGGCCTGGACGCGCCCATCATCCGCCAAGCCAGGAAGGGGGGCGTGGTCATGGGTATCTGCGGCGGGTATCAAATGCTGGGCAATACCCTGCGCGATCCCGGCCACGTGGAATCCCGGGTGCCGGAGGTGGCGGGGCTGGGCCTGCTGGACATGGAGGTGACATTCGCGGCGGAAAAGCGCACGGCGCAATCCACGGGAACCATTGAGTGCCCGTCAGGCTGGCTGAAAGATTTAAGTGGGATGCTGCTGGACGGCTATGAAATCCACGCGGGGCACAACGCCTTTGGGCGAGAATGCGTGCCTTGGCTGACCATTGGCGGGGAAACCGACGGCGTATGCAATCCGGCGGGCAATGTGATCGGCACGTATCTGCACGGCATCTTTGACGACGGCCAGTTTTTTTCCGCGCTGGCCGCGCGCATACGAAAAGCAAAGGGCATTTCAGAAGCGCAGGCCCCCGTGCAGACGATGGAACAGTTCCGGGAAAAGGAATTCGACCGCATCGCCGATATCGTCCGGGCCAGCATGGATATGGACGCCGTTTATCAAATCATCCGGGGAGAAAGATAATGCTTCGTGATTATACGTTGGCCCTTGTCACAGGCTTCCTGCTGGACTGTCTTCTGGGCGATCCGGAAGGACTGTATCATCCGGTGCGCGTGATTGGGAAATACATAAGCTGGCTGGAAAAGCGGCTGAAGGCGCGGGGCGGTAATCTGCGGATAAGCGCCCTGTGGCTGACCGCCTCCACGGTGCTGTTCACCATGGCCGCCGTTTTTGTTTTGCTGCGCCTGCTTCGCCTTTGGGGCTGGCTCCCCTGGTTCGTGGGCGCGGCGCTGCTGGATTGGATGGGGCTGGCTGCCCGTTCCATGATTAAGGAAGCGCACGGCGTGGAAAAGGCGCTGGGGCAGGGCCTTGAAGCCGCCCGGAAGCAGGTGGCCCGCATCGTGGGCCGGGACACGCAAAACCTGAACGAAGAGGAAATCATCAAGGCCACGGTGGAAACCGTGGCGGAAAACACCACGGACGGGGTGATTTCGCCCATGCTGTACGCTTTCCTGGGCGGGCCTGTGCTGCTGTGGGGCTTCAAGGCGGCGTCCACCCTGGATTCCATGGTGGGCTATCTGGATGAAAAATACCGGGATATTGGCTGGAGCAGCGCAAAGCTTGACGATGTGCTGAACTTCATTCCGGCTCGGCTCACGGCTCGGCTCATGATCTGCGCCGCGTTTCTTACCGGGCAGGACGGAAAAAACGCTTTTCGGATCGTGAAGCGCGACCATGCCAACCACAAAAGCCCCAACTGCGCCTGGAGCGAAGCCGCGGCGGCCGGGGCCCTGCATATCCAATTGGGCGGCACCCATGATTATTTCGGCAAGCCAGTAGTAAAGCCCACCATCGGGGACGCTGACCGTCCGGCGGAGAAAAAGGATATTCACCGGGCGAACCAACTTTTGTATGAGGCCAGCCTGCTGATGATGTTTTTTTTGTTCCTCATCGGATGGTTATTATGAGGTGAACGTATGGAAAAGCGCCAATACGACAGTCATTTTTTTCAGAATACGGACTGCAAATATTTTCCCTGCCATCAAGGGGTAAAAGCGGAGGATTTCAACTGCCTGTTCTGCTATTGCCCCTTGTATACGCTGGGGAAGAAGTGCGGCGGGAACTGTACCTATACGGAAAAGGGCGTGAAAAGCTGCATCAACTGCGCTTTCCCGCATCGCAGGGAAAATTATGGCCGGGTGATCGCGCGCTTTTCCGATATTCTGGAGGCTGTGCGCAGAATGGACGGTGAATGCGAATGAACGCCATGGAACAGGCAAAAAGGCGCTGGGACGCCATCGCCAAGCCCCTGCATTCCCTGGGCAGGCTGGAGGATTTGATCGTGCAGATCGCAGGCGTTCAGGATACGCCTGACGTGCGCATTGACAAGCGCTGCGCACTGGTTTTCTGCGGCGACCACGGGGTGGTCAGGGAAGGCGTCAGCCAATCCGGCAGCGAGGTAACAGCCCTGGTGGCCAAAAGCATCGCGGAGGGAACAGGCAATATCAACCTGATGGCGGATGCGGCGAAGACTGACGTGTTTGCCGTGGATATGGGAATGCTGACTTCCGTGCCGGGAACCATCAACAGGCGTGTCGGAGTGGGCACCGCCAACATGACAAAAGGCCCCGCCATGAGCCGGGAGCAGGCCGAACAGGCCGTGCAATCCGGCATCAGCCTGATGGGCGAAATGAAAAAGCGGGGATACCAGATCGCCGTGATTGGCGAAATGGGCATCGGCAACACCACCGCCTCCAGCGCTATTGCCAGCGTGCTGCTGGATATGCCGGTGGAAACGGTCACCGGCCGGGGCGCAGGCCTTTCCGACGAAGGCTTAAAGCGCAAAATCTCCGCCATTCAAAAAGCCATTCAAGTCAATTGCCCCAACCGGGACGATCCCATGGATGTGCTCTGCAAGCTAGGCGGTTTTGAAATCGCCGGTATGGCAGGGGCTTACTTGGGCGGGTATCAATATCATATCCCCACCATTACGGACGGCGTGATTCCCAACGTGGCCGCCCTGATTGCCACCCGCATCTGCAGGAACGCCGTTTCCGCCATCCTGCCGGGACATGTGAGCAAGGAGCCCGCCGACCAGAAAATCATGGAAGAATTGGGCATGGAGC
>CAMOHY010000327.1 GCA_946615495.1 uncultured Clostridia bacterium | reverse complement strand
CGCTCATTTGCTTATGGGCGGACAAAAGCACCCGCAGCCCGGCGGAAGAAATGTAGTCCAGCTTGGAAAAATCCAGGACCAGGCTGTCCGCGCCGTCCAGGGACGCTTTCAGCTCCTTTTCCAATTCCGGGGAAGTGGTGGTATCCAAGCGGCCCTCCAAAGCCAGGGTCAAGGCGGAGCCGTTTTGCTGCTTGCTGATGGTCATCTTCTTTTCCTCCCGTTCATTCTATTATCAATTTCCAGCCGTAAAATGCCCAGCCTGTGGGCAACCCCCGGAAAAGGATGAAAGGGCCGCAGCCCTTTCATCCATAATCCGCAGGACCGGCTTTGCCGGCGCGCCGAGCCAGCGATACAGAATGCCTGTACCGCTGGCTCGATTGCCTTGGATTACTTCTTGATATACAGATAATCGCCGGCGTAGATCAGGTTCTTATTGGTGATCTTGGGATTCCAGGACATGATGAGGGCTTCGGTGGTGTTGAACTTCCGGGCAATTTTGCTCAGCGCGTCGCCCTTCTGAATCTGGTAGATGATGAAACCGGCCTTTTCCGGGGGCTTCTTATAACCGCCGGCAACCTCGCCCATTTCTTCCATGTTCAGTTCCTTGTTTTCGCTCATGGTTTGTTCCTCCTTCCGCTGTGCGGATTTTTATATATGGATCGCCGGAAAGGCGTTTCCACCGGTTGTTTACTTCGCGGGCACGAAATCCAGTTCGCTCAGGAAGTCGATGCACATTTGCACCTGGGCGTCGGAAAGGGTCTGGTTTTTGGCGTTGGGGTTGGGCGTCATCACAAACTCAATGGAATAGCCCTTGTATACGGACAGGATGTCCACAAAATCCGTATCGTCGCCCACTTCGCGGGCGATGAGCAGCTTGGTGCCGTAAGCGGTGTCCCGATAGGTGATTTCCACATCGTTCATTTCGGTGAAGGACGCTTCCAGGCCCTTGAGCGCGTCTTCGGGCAGGTCGTTCATCCTGTCCACGTTGGCGAACAGCTCGTCAAAGGCGATGGACAATTGCAGGATGGGCTTTTCGCCGTCCTCGCTGGTGATGAACGCGACGATCTTCGTGCCCAGGCTGTTGATGAGCTGCATGGTGTAGCCCTCCGGCAGCTGGCACTGGAGAGAGAATTCGCCGTTCACGTTCAGCTTGCCCATCTGTTCCTTGGCGGGGGCGGCGGCCTCCTCCTTCACGGCGCCCAGCACGGTCACATAATTCTTGCTGATGTAGCCGGTCTTGCCGCTTTCCAGGTCGATGGCCTGATACCATTTATCCGTTTCGCCAATGGCCTTCAGCTCCCGGCCGTCGGGCAGGGAAGCGATGCGGTCCGCCGCCACGCCGGGGCCCACGCGGAAATTGACCCAGCCGGAAGCGCGGGAGGCGCGCACGGAGAGCATCAAAGGCGTTTCCAGGCTGCGGGCGCTTTTGAGCTGGCGGTTGAGCTCCTCCAGGTTCGCTTTGCGTTCTTTTTCCTCGGCCACCTTGCTGGCGTCGCTGGGCTTGTTATTGACCAGATAGCGGGTCATGACATAGCCAATGCCGCTCGCGGCTTTTTTGCTGCGGATGCAGCTCCATTCAGGATCGATGACCACCGGGCTTTCCACGATCACTTCCGTGCCGTATTCCAGCTGGTCGATCACGTTGTCGCCGGATTTGGGCTCGCTGCGTACGTTCAGCTTTCCCTTGTTTTCAGTGTACACATACATGGTCTTAGGCCATTCTCCGGAATTGAGGCCGAGCATTTCCTCCAGCGTCATGGCGGGGCCCTCCGGGCCCTCTTCCGCCAGCACGGCGGGAAGGGCCGACAGCAGCAGCGCGGCAACGAGAAGCATGGAGACAATTTTTTTCATAAGTGTTTCCCCCTTTATTTTTCCACGCGCATTTGCGCGCAGTTTTCTGGAAGTGTGTTTAGCTGTCCAGCCGCTGCCGGGCTACCAGCTCGGCAAAGTATCCGTTCTTTTCAATCAGCTCGTCGTAGGTGCCTTCTTCAATGATGGCTCCCTTGTCCATCACCAGAATGCGGCTGCAGTTGCGGATGGTGCTCAGGCGGTGGGCGATTACGATGCGGGTGCAGTTGAGCTTGTCCAGGGCGTCGGACACCTGCTTTTGCGTCCTGTTGTCCAGGGCGCTGGTGGCTTCGTCAAAAATGAGAATGCTGGGCTTGGGGGCGATGGCGCGGGCAATCATCAAGCGCTGCTTCTGCCCGCCGGAAATGCCGCCCTGGCCTTCGGAAATCATGGTCTGCATGCCCATGGGCATGTCCCTTATATCCTGGGCGATGCCCGCCATTTCCGCCGCTTCCCAGGCTTCGTCCAGGGTCAGGTCCGGCGCAGAGATGGTGATATTGGAAAAAATGTCGCCCTGGAACAATTGCCCATTCTGGATTACCACGCCGATGTGCCTGCGAAGAGAACGGGGGTCGATGCTGCTTAGGTCGTGCCGGTCGTAGAACACCCCGCCCTTTTCCGGTTTTTCAAAGCCCAAAAGCAAGCGCACCAGGGTGGACTTTCCGCAGCCCGTGCGGCCCACGATGGCCACATATTCTCCGGCCTTGATATTCAGGCTCAGGTCGTTGAGGATGTAGGGCGTATTTTCCTCGTAGCGGAAGGAAATATGGCTCATTTCAATGTGCCCGGTCACCCGGTCGATGGGCTGCCTTTCAGCGGATACTTCGGGTTCGGCCTTTAAGATGGGCTCCGCCATTTCCAGCACCGGGCGGATGGAGGCCACCGAAATGGCGATGCCCGACAGGGAGGAAAACGCGCCCATGACCCGGCCGTAGGCCGCCTGGAAAGCGAAATATTGGTCGCCCACATTCGTCCGCACCGCCAGGTAGTACAGCACGATGTTGCCAATTAGGGAAATGGCGGTGGTGATGACGGTGTTGATTTTGAGAAACATGGGCGGGTTGTAATCCAGCCGCG
>CAMOHY010000326.1 GCA_946615495.1 uncultured Clostridia bacterium | reverse complement strand
TCTGGCCGTCGATGAGGATTTGGCCGTCGGTGGGGGTATCCAGCCGGTTCAGGCACCGGATGAGGGTGGATTTGCCCGCGCCGCTCATGCCGATGATGCCGTAAATGGTGCCCCGTTCAATGCTCAAATCAATACCGTCCAGGGCCACCACTTCGCCGCCGGGCACGGCGTACACCTTGCGCAGGCCGCGGACTTCAATGAGAGGGGAATTTTCTGACAAAATGGATCCATTCCTTTCAAGCGCTTGTTTCCGTTCGGAGGAAGGGCACGTCTGCCCCGCCGGAGAAAGCCTTTCCAGCAAAAAGCCGCTTCGCGCATTTGCGAAGCGGGCTCAACGAACGAAAGCGTGTGTCAAGCGGCGCAAAGCAAACAGCGCGTGGGAAAACGCCCGCGCGGAAACATTCGCATCTGCATCTCTCTCCGCTTCATGGGGCGCCCTCCTTTCCGGCCTTGCCGCTTGATGGGACCATTATAAAATATCCCCCCTCCCCTGTCAAGGGTCAGGAGAATACTATTAATGTATTACTGGCTATAGAGAGAAACTATAATAAGGCAGAGAGTGAAGAGGGGAGATTTTAAAAGAGTACAGTTTTCAGAGTGCAGTTTATATAGTCGGGGGAAAAGTACGCGGCCCACCGATTAAACTATATAAAACTGTACTCCGCACGCTGTTCTCCGCTCGCTTTATTCATCTCCACTCTCCACTCTTTTTTCAGTCTCCCAGCCCGATAAAGGCCTTTACCTTGTCGCTGCTGAACACGGCGTCGGGGGCTCCTTCCGCCACAATGACGCCGTCCTCCATGAACACCACCCGGTCGGCCACCTCCCGCGCGAAATTCATTTCGTGGGTGACGACCACCATGGTGCGCTTTTCTTTGGACAGGCTGCGGATGACGGACAGCACCTCCTGGGTGAGCAGGGGGTCCAGGGCGCTGGTGGGTTCATCGAAGCAGAGAATTTCCGGGTCCAGGGCCAGGGCGCGGGCGATGGCCACCCGCTGCTGCTGGCCGCCGGAAAGCTGGCAGGGGTAGGCGGCTTCCTTGTCCGCCAGCCCCACCTTTTTCAGCAGTTCCCGCGCGTAGCGCTCCGCCTCCTCCTTTTTCCGGCCCAGCACGCAGCGCTGGGCTTCGGTCAAATTCCGCAGCACGCTCATATGAGGAAATAAATTGAAATTCTGGAATACGTAGCCCATTTTCAGGCACAGCTGCCGCTGCTGCTTGACCGGAACGTAAGCGCCGTTTTGCACCAAGGCCTGGCCGTCGATCTCAATGGTGCCGCCGTCCACCTTTTCCAGGTTGTTCATGCAGCGCAGCAGCGTGCTTTTTCCGGAGCCGCTGCGGCCAATGATGGCCACCACCTCGCCCTGGTTTACCCGCAGGGAAATGCCCCGCAGCACGCCCAGCCCGTCAAAGCTTTTCTTCAGGTTCACCGCGTTCAGCATGGCTTTTCCCTCCTTATTGATAATAATTCAGCTTCTTTTCCACCCGGCCCAGCAGCAAGGTCAGAATGCCGTTGCAGGCCAGATAGTATACACCGGTAAAGAACATGGGCCAAATGGCGCCGGAAATGCCCTGGCTGCCCTTCATGAAGGATTGGCCGGCCCAAATGATCTCCTGCAGGGCGATGATGCGGGCCAGGGAAGTATCCTTGACCAGGGTGATAATCTCGTTGGACATAGGGGGAACGATGGCCTTGACGACCTGCAGCAGCTTCACCCGCCAAAAGATCTGCACCTTGGTCATGCCCAGCACCTGGCCCGCCTCGATTTGGCCCACCGGAATGCTTTGGATGCCGCCCCGGTAAATTTCAGAAAAATAGCAGGCGTAATTGATAATGAAGGCAACGGCGGCGGCCAGAAAGCGGCCGCTTTCCCCGCCGCCCCAAATGGGATTATGCAGCACCAGGCCGGGAAAGTAATAAATGATGAGCAGCTGGATCATCAGCGGCGACCCGCGCACGATCCACACGATCACGCGGGTGAGCACGCTCAGCGGCTTAAAGCGGGACATGGAGCCGAAGGCCACCACCAGCCCCAGCGGGATGGCGCCAATGAGGGTGACAAAAAACAGCCGCAGGGTCTGCAAAAACCCCACGTTCAGCGAGTTGATGACGATCGGCATTTGCTGCAGGATCAATTCCATACGCGTTTTCCCCTATGTGTTTTCATTGATGCGCATACAGCCGGGCTGCCGTCCTGGGCAGCCCGGCTGTAGAAAGCTCTGTTTGCCGTATTGCTTACTGCGGGATTACAGCGGCCTGCACGCCGTAGGTTTCGGCAATGGACATCAGGGAACCGTCGGCATAAGCGGCGGCCAGGAAATCGTTCAGGGCGGCGGCCAGGTCGCTTCCCTTGCGGAAGCCTACGCCGTATTCCTCGCTGTTCAGGCTCAGGGTGTAGGTGAGGGAGGCGTAGTTGGTGCCCTCGCCCACCATGGCGGCGGCCATCAGCGCGTCGATCACGGCGGCGTCGGAGGTGCCGGCGGCCACTTCCAGCAGGGTATCGGCCTGGGAGGTGACGGCGGTTTTGTTATAGCCCAGGGCGTCGATTTCCGCTTCGCCGGCGCTGCCAGCCTCCACCGCGAAGGTGAGGCCGGAAAGGGAGGCTACGTCCGGGTAGGCGTCGGCCTTATCCTTGGGCAGCACCACCACCTGGGCGTTGTTGCAGTAGGCGTTGGAGGTTTCCATGGCGGCCATCACTTCGGCCGTCAGCGTCATGCCGTTCCATACGCAGTCGATGGTTTTGCCGTCCAGCTCCAGAATTTTGTTGTCCCATTCGATTTCAATCAATTCCACTTCCACGCCCAGGGAGGCGGCGAAGGCCTTGGCCAGGTCGGCGTCAAAGCCGATCCATTCGCCGTTGTCATCCTTATAGTCCATGGGGGCGAAATCCGTGACGCCCACTACCAGTACGCCCTTGTTCTTCACGTATTCCAGGT
>CAMOHY010000325.1 GCA_946615495.1 uncultured Clostridia bacterium | reverse complement strand
ACCGTCTCCACGTGCCCAGTTTGGCAGAACATGTCCACGGGCTGGCAGGCATCGGGGCGGAAGCCGGCGGCGCAAAGGAGCTTGGCGTCGCGGGCCAGGGTGGCGGGGTCGCAGGAAACGTAGACGATGCGGCGGGGCGACGCCTGCACGATGGCGCGGAGAACGGCCTCCTCGCTGCCTTTGCGGGGCGGGTCCAGCACCACCACATCGGGCCGCAGGCCCTGCTCCACCAGCCGGGGAAGCAATTCCTCGGCGGCGGCGGCGTGAAACTGCACGTTGGAAACGCCGTTCACGCGGGCGTTTTCCTCCGCGTCCCGGATGGCCTGGGGCACAATTTCAATGCCGATTACCTGGCGGGCGCGGCGGGCCAGCAAAAGAGAAATGGTACCCGCGCCGCAGTACAGATCGGCCACAAGTTCGCTGCCGGTAAGCTGGGCGAAATTCAGGGCGGTTTCATACAGCTTTTCCGTTTGAATGGGATTGACCTGGAAAAAGGATTGAGGCGACAGGGCGTAGCGCAGGCCGCACAGCGTGTCCTCCAGCCGGGCGCTGCCAAAGAGCAGCCGGTTTTCCTGGCCCAGAATCACATTGTCTCCCCGGTGATTCACATTTAAATACAGGGATGCGAGCCCCGGCACCCCCGCCCGCAGCATGGCGATCAATTCCCGCTCATGAGGCAGCGCGTTGGCCGCGGCCACCACCACCGCCATCACCTGGCCCGCGCGGGATACCCGGCTCATGATATGGCGGATGAGCCCGGTGCGGGTGCTTTCCTGATAGGGCTCCACCTGGAATTTTTCCATCCACCGGCGCAGGACGGCGGCCACCGCGTCGCTTTCCTCCTTGGCAATGAGGCAGCCCTCCACGTCAATGATCCGATGGCTGCGGGGAGCGAAAAAGCCAATCTGAGGCCGGCCCTTTTCCCCGCCAACGGGCAGGGCGGTCTTATTCCGATAGCGCCAGGGCCGCTCCATGCCAAGGACCGGCTTTACCTCCACCTGCAAGCCGCCGATGCGGCTCAGCGCGTCCCGCACCCGCTCCCGCTTCATTGTCAGGGAGGCGGCATAAGTCATATGCTGGCACACGCAGCCCCCGCATTTTTCGTAATAGGGGCAGGGCGGCTCCACCCGGTCCGGGGACGGGGTGAGGATTCGCAGGGTCTTTAAAAACGCGTGGGTCTTTTCCACCTTCTGGGCGCGGGCCACCACGGTTTCCCCCGGCAGGGCGCCCTGGACGAACAGCGTTTGCCCCTCCAGATGGGCAATGCCCATTTCGCCGCCGAAGCGCTCCACCTGAACGGTCACTTCATCGTTTTTCCGCAGCATATCAATCGTTCCTGATCTTCCGCGCTTCCATATAGTAGCGCTTTTCGTTGGCTTCGCCCATGGAGAAGGTTTTCCGGGGCAGGGGGCCGTCCTTTTCCACGGCGGGAAACAGCATCGATTTGGGCATGGGCGGCAGCAGAATGCCAACGGCGTTTTCCTTTGCCACGATTTGGCGCACGGCGTCCTCTCCATGGACATAATCCAACGCAAGGCCCGCCGCCCGGTCCAGCAGCAATTGCACGGTGCCCACCGGCAGCGCGTGCAGGGGATGGCCGATGCGCAGGGGAAGATCGCCCTCCCGCGCTGTCAGCACCAAATCCGGGTTCCGCTCTGCCCTTTCCAAACGGGCGTCCCGGAGGAGGGAAAGCACTTCCTCCCTCGTTTTGCCGAAAATGACCCGATGGATGGGCTCAAAAATCAGCGCGTCATCGTAAATATTATTCAATTCCACCATGGCGAACCGGGCGGGATGACGCTCCCTTTCCTCCGGCGAAAGCCCCTCCTTTACTTCCTGCCAATGGGCCTTGGCCGTGGCCAGGGAATGGTTGCCGTCGCCAACGGCCAAGAGGATGCCGTCCTTGGGCAGCTTGGCCTGCAGGGCCCGGAGGGCGGACGCGATCTGGCCCAGCGTTTCTTCGTCCTCCACCGCCCAGCCCTGAGCGTGGCCGCCCTCCAGCAAAAGGGGCGTATCGTACAAGGGGCGGAGCGCGGCGCGCTTTTGGTACACCGGTTCAATGACCGTGCGCAGGGGATCATCGCACAGCAGCAGCACATGGGACAATTCTATCTTCGCCCCCCGGCGCACCCTTTGGCGCGGCGGGATGCGCTCCAGGATGGTGCCCTCCGTGGGCCGGATGAGGGAATGGGAGCTTCTGGAAAAATCATAAGCTTCCAGGTCCACCGTCATCACAAGCCCCAGCCGGGCGCCGGACTGGGTGGTGCGGCACAAAAGCACCATGCCGCGCACCGCTTCCTTGAGCACGCCGCCGCTTAAATATTCCTCCATGGCGGCCTGCACCCTGGGCACCCGCGCGTCGCTTTCATCCAGGTACGCTTCGGGAATGATAAGCCGCAGGGCGGAGGGGCTCTCCCCCACCGCCTGTTCCGCCTGCCGCCATTTTTCCTTCTGGGCCGTATATTGATCGCAGGCCACCATGGCCCATTTTTCCATGCTTACGCCCGGCCGGGGCAGATAAAAAGCGCCCGGCTGCGCGCATAAACCCTTGAAAGCTTCCATGCTTCACCGCCTCCGGAAAATCAGGATATCACCATGATACCAATTCAGGCCGCATTTCGCAAGGGGAAACCGGGAGTTTTTTGGAATTTCCGCAGGCCCTCCCCCGCCCCGGCCCGGCAAAACAGCGCCTTGTCAACCCCAACATTTCGTGGTACAATATTTATTGAAACAAATCATACGGGAACAAGCGGAAAAATGCCCCGAAGGCAGGAGGATGAAGCCATGGACACGCTGGGCCGGGTGATCGCCGCGAGGGAGCTGCTGGAAAGCGTGACGCCGCTTCGGCAGGACTGCGGGCGGTACTGCGGCGGCGCCTGCTGCGAAAGCGACGAGGACGGCCAGGGCGGCATGCTGCTGTTTCCGGAGGAAGAAAAGCTGTA
>CAMOHY010000324.1 GCA_946615495.1 uncultured Clostridia bacterium | reverse complement strand
GCATAGCCCTTTTTGCCGCTGGAGCGGTTGGAAATGTAGCGCACAGGGTCGATCTTTTCCTGGGTGGGCCCCGCCGTCACCAGCACATGCAGGCCTTCCATATCCCGGCGGGGAGAAAGCGCGTCCGCAATGGCGTCAAAAATAGCGGCAGGCTCGCTCATGCGGCCCGCGCCGCTGTCGCCGCAGGCCAGGAAGCCGCCCTCCGGGCCGATAAAGCGCACGCCCCGGCGCCGCAGCGTTTCCACGTTTTCCTGCGTAGCCGCGTTTTCCCACATGCCGGTATTCATGGCCGGGGCCACCAGCACGGGGGCGCGGGTGGCCAGCACGGTGGTGGAAAGCATATCATCGGCAATGCCGTGGGCCATTTTGGCCAGAATATTGGCAGTGGCCGGCGCGATAACGAACACGTCCGCCCGCTTGGCCAAGGCAATATGCTCCACCTCCCAGGTGGCGGGGCGCTGGAACGTGTCCGCCACCGCGGGATGATTGGACAGGGTTTCAAAGGTAAGGGGCGATACAAATTCGCAGGCGTGATGGGTCATGACCACATACACCTGCGCCCCGGCCTTGCGCAGGCGGGAGGTGAGCTCGCAGGCCTTATAGGCCGCGATGCCCCCCGTCACGCCAAGCACCACATTCTTTCCTTCCAGGCTGGAGGTCATTGCGTTAGTCCTCTTCGTCTTCCAGATTGCGGTGATAAGCCAGCAACCCACGGTTGATTTCGTCCACGGCAATGGAAACGGGCTTCATATCCTTGGCGTCAATCAAGGGCTGGGCGCCGCCCACCAGTTCGCGGGCGCGCTTGGCGCTTTCCACCACCAGGGTATAACGGCAGTCCACCTTCTGGCACAGTTCGTCAATGGCAGGCTTGTTGACAGGCATTGTTTTCTTCCTCCTCTATCATTCAACCACGGGGAAATACCGGGTTGTGCGCTGTTTTTCCGCGGTGATGATGGCGGCCACCTGTTCGTAGGCCAGGTCCAAATCGTCATTCACCACGGTATACTGATACATGCCCACTTGCTCAATTTCGCCGCGGGCATTGCTGAGCCGGCGTTCAATTTCCTTGGGGTCGTCTGTGTTGCGGCCGTAAAGCCGCTGCCGCAGCTTTTCGTAGGACGGCGGCAAAAGAAAGATGCTCACGCAGTCCGGACAGGCTTTCATCACGTTTTTAGCGCCCTGGGGGTCAATATCCAGCACCACGCTCAGGCCCTTGGCCATTTTTTCCTCCACCTGGGTTTTAAGCGTGCCGTAGCTGTGGCCATGCACCGTGGCATGCTCCACAAACGCGTCCTTGCGCACCAATTCCTCATACTCCGCATCGGAAATGAAAAAGTAGTCCACCCCGTCGATTTCTCCCGGCCGGGGCGCGCGGGTGGTCACGCTGACGGAAAAGGTCAAGCTGGGGTCCTGATCCAGCAGCCGGTTGTAAATGGTGCCTTTTCCCACGCCGGACGGCCCGGAAATGACGATGAGCATGCTCTTTCTTTCTTCCCGCATTCCTTATCCCCTCTTATCTTATGTATCGCTTTGCAAGCGGCCCGCAATGGTTTCCGGCTGCACGGCGGAAAGCACCACATGGCCGGTGTCCATCATCATAACGGCCCTGGTGCGGCGGCCCGCGGTGGCGTCCACCAAATGGCCGCCGTCCCGCGCCTCCTGCACCATGCGCTTTACCGGCGCGCTGTCCGGCGCAATGACCGCTACGATCCGCTCCGCCGAAACCATATTGCCAAAGCCAACGTTCAATAGCTTCATGGCGCGTCACTCCACATTCTGTACCTGCTCCCGCAGCTTTTCGATTTCGCTCTTGGCGGCCACCACTAGCTTGGTAATTTCCGCATCGGAAGCCTTGGAGCCAATGGTATTCACTTCCCGGTTCAATTCCTGGGTGAGAAAATCCAGCCGGCGGCCGATTTCTTCCTTGGCTTCCAGCGCTTCCTCCATCTGGGCAATGTGAGATTCCAGGCGGGAAAGCTCCTCGTCAATGGCGCATTTATCCGCCATCAGGGCCACCTCCTGGGCCAAGCGCTGCTCGTCCAATTCCTGCACGCCCAATTCCTTCAGCCGGGCTTTCAGCTTTTCCTGATAGGTCAGGGGCACCCTGGGGGCCAGCACGGCGATTCTATCCCGAAGGCGGGCCACTTCGCCCAAATGCAGCTTTAAATCCGTCTTTAGGGCGGCGCCTTCTTTTTTCCGCATGGCGCAAACATCGTCCAGCGCTTCCCGCACAGCCTCCCGCAAAAGGGAAAGCACCGCCTCCTGGTCCTCTTCCTTCACCGTCACCTGCATCACGTCCGGCTGGGCCACAATCCACGCCACGTCCTCATCCCGAATGGAGGAACGTTCTTTTCTTGCGATCTGCCTTGCATTCAGCAGCGCTTCCTTATATTGCAGCACCAGCCCTTCATCCACCCGCACTTCCCTGGCGTCCTGGCGCAGGTTCACATAAGTCACATTCACATCCACGTGGCCCCGGCGAAGCGCCTGGCCCAGCTGCTTTCTCAGCGTGTCCTCAGAAAAGGACAGAGGACGCGGCAAACGGCAGGAAACATCCAAAAACCGGTGATTGACCGTTTTCAATTCCACCGTAATCTCCCGTCCATCCAGGCTCACTTGCCTGCGGCCATATCCCGTCATGCTCTGCATAGGCCAAAATCCTCCTTCATCATATCATTATATCACACTTTTCTGTATGGCAAAAGCCCATTTTTTTCGTTTCCATTTCTTTTCCGGGCAATTTTCGGCCAGTTTGAAAAGAAAAGCGCATTTTGTTATCCAGAAGGCTTCTTTTTGCCTATTCATGGCACGCGCGGGCGCGCCTTACAACCTACGGAAACATCTGCGGGCGCATCAAAAAAAGGGTCCGGAAATCCGGAACCCTCAGATCATCGACAAACCCCCAGGAAAGTATGAAAGGGCTTTGGCCCTTTCATCAACAATCCG
>CAMOHY010000323.1 GCA_946615495.1 uncultured Clostridia bacterium | reverse complement strand
GCGAAGCGCGGTTGGCCGTCCCGCCGACTCCCGAAGGGTCAGGCGGCGGGCGTTACTTCAGGAGGTGCGGGCATGATTCTCTTCGTATGCACGGGCAACACCTGCCGCAGCCCCATGGCCTGCGCCCTGGCCCGCGCGGCGGGCATTGACGCGGATTCCGCGGGGCTGAGCGCGTATCCCGGCAGTCCGGCCACGCCCCAGGCCATCCGGGCGGCCCGGCGGCACGGAGGCGACCTGTCCGCGCACCGGGCCAAGCAGGCGGACCGGGCGCTGCTTGAGCGGGCGGACATGATTTGGGTCATGACGGAAGAGCACCGGGCGGCGCTGTGCGCCTTCTTTCCTGAATACGCCCGCCGCGTGCGGGTGCTGGAGCCCGCCATTCCCGACCCCTTCGGCGGAAGCGACGAAACCTATGAGCGCTGCGTCCAAAGCCTGCTGCTGGCCATGGGGCGCTGCGGCATCCTGCCCGCTGCGAAAGGCTGAGCGCGGGAAGGAAAAAACAAAAAGCCGCCGAATTCTTCTTTTATGGGATTTCTTTCTTGTATGTGCATGAATTGGCCGGTTTGTTTCGTTTTGGTAGATGAAAAGAATCAAAGGGGGATGCGAACATGAAAAAAAGGCTTGTGAGCGTGGCGCTGCTGTGCGCGCTGCTGCTGTCCCTGGCGCCTGCGGCGCTGGCAGACGGCTACAGCTATCTGGACAGCTATCCGGAATACGTGGTGGAAAGCTATCAGCCCAACGGCTACTGCTACCTGTACGATAAGCCCAGCGACGTGAACGGCCGCAATCTGGGCCGCCACGACAACGGCGAAATCGTGAAGGTAATCAGCTACGACCAACAGCACGGCTACTACTTTGTGGTGTGCTCCAACGGCAAAACGGGCTATATCCACGATTACGCCTTAAAGCCCTATGAGGACACCCTGAAAAGGAACCGTTACCGGGTGTACAGCATTGACCCGGACGGCTACTGCTACCTATATGACCAGCCCAGCGACATCAAGGGCAAAAACCTGGGCCGCTACGACAACGGCGAATACATCCAGATCGTGGATTGGGACGCCAGCGAGGTGTACGCTCAGGTGTTCTGCGAGCGCACGGAAAAATACGGCTATATCCGCAAGACCTGCCTGGTAAAGGAAGCGGACTATAAGCCCCTGGACTTTTACGCCATCGTGGACAGCACCGATCCTTACGGCTACTGCTACCTCTACAGCGAGCCCAGCGATATTTACGGCCAGAACCGGGGCCGCCACAATAACGGCGAATGGGTGCGCGTGGTGGATTGGAACGCCAGCGAGGTGTACGCTCTGGTGGAATGCCCGCTGGACCACAAGATCGGCTACATCCGCAAAACGTGCTTAAAGCCCCTCTAATCCAATAAAGAAACGATAGCTGTTCAGTCAAGGGGAAGAGGCGCCTTTTGCCTCTTCCCTGTAAACAGATACGAAAAAAGGTGGAAAGATTGATGCCGCAGCGTGGGGACATAGCCAGCGCCCGCATGAAAATGCAGGGCTGCCTTTTATCCACCATCCTGCCCGCTGGCGTGATGGCGGGGCTGGACACGGTGAAAGATTGCATGCGGGACGATACCCTGCGCGCCTTCCTGGGCCACGCCCTGCTGCATGAGATCATGCCCAGCATGGGCCTGGGAAAAGAAGTGCTGGAGCCGCTGGCCATTCAAATCTGCGAAGAAATGGAGCAGCCCAGCGTGGCGCAGCCCCTGGCCCTGCTGCTGCCCAACGCCGTGCGCGCCTGGGCGGACCAGGCCCTGCCCCTCCTGCTTTCCTACCAGAACCGGGAGGACGCCGTGCCGCCCTGCCTGTGCATGGGGCTTTCCACCCTCATTATGCTTTTTTCCGGCGCGCGCCAGGATGGCGATGGCCGCTTCACCTTCCTGAAAAACGGCGAAACCTGCTATTTCAGCGAGGACGAGGAAATTTTGCTTTCCTTCTCCCGCTTGAGCTGCGATATGCCGCCCGAATCTCTTTCCTACGCCGTGCTCAGCGACCGGGCCATTTGGGAAAAGGATTTGCGGGATGTGCCGGGATTGGAGGACCGGGTGGCCAGCCAGCTGCGCGACCTGCAGCTGCTGGGCCTGATGGAAGCCCTGGACCGCGCGGCCCACGAAAATGACGAGCAATAAAGGAAGAAAAAACCGTATGCACGTGGTACTTTACGCCCCGGAAATTCCCCAAAACACCGGCAACATCGCCCGCACCTGCGCCGCCACCCGCACGGGGCTCATTCTCATCGAACCCCTGGGCTTTCAATTATCCGATAAATACATGAAACGGGCGGGGCTGGACTACTTTTCCATGGTGGATATCCACGTGCTGCCTAACTTTGAAGCGCTGATGGAAAAATACCCTGGCGCTTCCTATCATTTCGCCAGCACCAAGGCCCCCAGGGCCTACACCGAGGCGTCCTACGGCCCGGATGATCTATTGGTGTTCGGCTGCGAAACCAAGGGCCTGCCCGAATCGCTGCTGCAAAGGGTGTACGACCGGTGCGTGCGCATCCCCATGCGGCCCGACGCCCGGTCCCTGAACCTGGCCAATTCCGTGGCCATCGTGGTATACGAAGCGCTGCGCCAGCAGGGCTTTCCCGGCCTGAGTGCCGAAGGCGCCCTCACCGGCCGCGCGGACGAGGCCGCGCCCTGGATGGACTATCTTTAATGCTTTTCAGCGCAGCAGCCCTTTCATTAATAATCCGCAGGATCGGCTTTGCCGGTCCGGGGAGCGGCTGAAAGCCGCTTCCTCTATCAATTTGCGGCCGTAAAATGAGCGCTTCCGGCATTTTGCCCGGAAGCGCCATTTTTACAGCAAATGGATGTTCCCATCGAAAGGCTGCTTGCAGACTTTCGAGGACAGAGCATCGACTTTGCCGATGCTCTGAGGGGCTGTCTCGCAAACAAAAAAGCGCACAAAAAACATGACGGGAAGCTGTA
>CAMOHY010000322.1 GCA_946615495.1 uncultured Clostridia bacterium | reverse complement strand
CCCTGTTTTTTTGTTATTTCGACAGGAATTTTCAAAAAAGCGCTTGACAAAACCATATAGTTAGCTTAGACTATCTACTTGTAAGGCTTAACTAACTTTACTGGTTGATTTGTAAACGCCGGATGACAAAAGGACGATGGAGGAAAAAGCAGGATGACGCTGAAGGAATTGAAGCCGGGCCAAACGGGCCGGATCGAAGCGGTAGGCGGAGAGGGGGCCCTGCGCCAGCATTTTCTGGATATGGGGGTTATTCCCGGCGCGGAGGCGACGGTGGTAAAGCTGGCGCCCTTGGGCGACCCCATGGAGCTGCGCATCCACGGCTATGAACTGACGCTGCGCATGGCGGACGCGGAAAAAATTACCGTAACGCCTATTCAGGCCCGGACGGCGCAGGAGGCCGCGCCCCGGAAGGAAACGCTTCTCCATCCCGGCCTGGGGGAGGAAGGCAAGTATCATCCCAAGGGCAGCGGCAATCCCCTGCCGGAGGGCACCAAGCTCACCTTCGCCCTGGTGGGCAACCAGAACAGCGGCAAAACCACCCTGTTCAACCAGCTGACCGGAGCCAACCAACGGGTGGGCAATTTTCCCGGCGTCACCGTGGACCGGAAGGACGGCGCTATCCGCGGCCACAGCGACACCGCCATTACGGACCTGCCGGGCATTTATTCCATGTCGCCCTATTCCAGCGAAGAAGTAGTATCCCGCAATTTTGTGCTGAACGATAAGCCCACGGCCATCATCAACATCGTGGACGCCACCAACATTGAACGCAATCTGTACCTGACCATGCAGCTGCTGGAAATGAATGTGCCCATGGTGGTGGCGCTGAATATGATGGATGAAATGCAGGGCAACGGCGGCACCGTGGATATCAACGCCATGGAAAGCATGCTGGGCGTGCCGGTGGTGCCCATTTCCGCGGCCAAAAACCAGGGCGTGGATGAATTGGTAAAGCACGCCCTGCATATTGCTAAATTCCAGGAAAAGCCCCTGCGCCAGGATTTCTGCGGCAGCGAGGACCACGGCGGCGCGGTGCACCGCTGCCTGCACGCAGTGGGACATTTGATTGAGGACCACGCCCAGCAGGCGGGCCTGCCCCTGCGTTTTGCCGCCAGCAAGCTCATTGAGGGGGATGAGCTGATCCTGGAGCAATTGCGCCTGGACCAGAACGAAAAGGAAATGCTGGAGCACATCGTGTTCCAAATGGAAAAGGAACGGGGGCTGGACCGCAGCGCCGCCATGGCGGATATGCGCTTTGCCTTTATCCAGCGGGTGTGCGCCGCCTGCGTGGTAAAGCCCCGGCAGAGCAAGGAGCATGTGCGCAGCCAGAAAATGGACCAGGTGCTCACCGGCAAATTCACCGCCATTCCGGTGTTCATCCTGCTTATGGCTCTGGTGTTTTTCCTCACCTTTGAGGTGATCGGCCCCTGGCTGCAGGACCGGCTGGCGGAGGGCATCGACGCCCTGGCGAGGCTGACGGAGCGCGCCATGGCCGCGGGCGGCGTGAACGATACCATTCAGGGCCTGGTGCTCAACGGCATTTTTGAAGGGGTGGGCAGCGTGCTCAGCTTCCTGCCCATCATCGTTACCATGTTCTTTTTCCTCTCCATGCTGGAGGACAGCGGCTACATTGCCCGCGTGGCCTTCTTTATGGATAAAATGCTGCGGAAGATCGGCCTGAGCGGACGCAGCATCGTGCCCATGCTCATCGGCTTTGGCTGCACGGTGCCCGCGGTCATGTCCACCCGCACGCTGCCCAGCCAGCGGGACAGGAAAATGACCATCCTGCTCACGCCCTTCATGAGCTGCACCGCCAAGCTGCCTATCTACGGCTTCTTTGTGGACGCGTTTTTCCCCGGCAACGGCTGGTGGATCATGACGCTGCTGTATGTGACGGGCATTGCCGTGGGCATTCTGGTGGCCTTGATTTACAAGAAAACGCTGTTCAAGGGCGAGGCGGTGCCCTTCGTGATGGAGCTGCCCAATTACCGCCTGCCCGCGCCCCGCAGCGTGTTTCAGCTTTTGTGGGAAAAGGCCAAGGACTTTTTGCAGCGCGCCTTCTCCGTCATCCTGGTGGCCACCATTGTGGTGTGGTTCCTGAGCAATTATGATTTCCGGCTGAACCTGGTGGAGAATTCTCAGGGCAGCATCCTGTCGGTGGTGGCGGGGCTGCTTTCGCCTCTGTTCAAGCCCCTGGGCCTGGGGGATTGGCGTATTGTCACTTCCCTCATCAGCGGCTTCATGGCCAAGGAAAGCGTGGTATCCGTGATGCAGGTGCTGTTTGTGGAAAACGGCGTGGCGGCGGTCATTACGCCGCTGGCGGCGGCCAGCCTGCTGGTGTTCAGCCTGCTGTATACCCCCTGCGTGGCGGCAATTGCGTCCATAAAACGGGAGCTCGGCAGGAAATGGGCGGTTTACGTCGTATTATGGCAGTGCGGCATCGCCTGGGTGGCCGCGCTGATCGTTCGCCTGATCGGCACAATCTTTTAAGGAGCGTAAAACAGAACTGATGAATATCTGGGATGGAGTGGTACTTTTGCTTGTGGCCGGGGCAGCGGGCCTGGCCTTGCGCCATATGGGCAGGCAGAAAAAATCCGGCTGTACGGGCAATTGCGGCTGCTGCGCCTGCGTATGCAGCCAAAGGGAAAAGGAACAGTGAAAACAGAGCATCGGCAAAGCCGACGCTCTGCCATCGAAAGTCTGCAAGCAGTCTTTCGATGGGGAGCATCCATTTGCTGTAAAATGGCATTTTTAGGCAATTCAGCCTGGAAATGCTCATTTTACGGCCGCAAATTGATAGAGGAAGCGGCTTTCAGCCGCTCCTCGGACCGGCAAAGCCGGTCCTGCGGATTATTGATGGGGCTGTCTCGCAAACAAAAAAGCGCACAAAAAACATGACGAAAAGCTGTAGGGGCGGATATCATCCGCCCGGCCAGACGCTCCCGTCATGTTGCGG
>CAMOHY010000321.1 GCA_946615495.1 uncultured Clostridia bacterium | reverse complement strand
CTTCATTAAAAATCCGCGGCCCTGACACACGGCATCCAGCAAATCAGGCCCGCGCAGGGATAAATCCTTGATTTTGAAGCGCTCCTCCACCGCGGCGGGGGCCATATCGATCAGATCCTCCAGCAGCTGGATAGCCAGCTGGGCAGTATCCAGCACCTCGTCGCGGATGGCGGCGATATAAGCCAGCCGCCGGGCGGCCAGCGGATCGTCCAGCCGGGGCCAGAGCAGGCCCGGCGTGTCCATCAGCTCCAGATAGGGGGAAACCTTTACCCATTGGTTGGCCCGCGTAACGCCGGGCATATCGCCTACCTTGGCAATGCTGCCGCCGTGGAGGCGGTTAATGAGCGTGGATTTGCCTACGTTGGGCACGCCAACGATCATGGCCCTCACCGTTTTGCGGATGCCGCGCTGGGCCGCCCGCTCCACCGTTTCCTTTGCCGCTTGATCGATCAGCGTCAGGGCGGATTTTGCCTGCTTATTCATGTCCAGCGCCATGCAGGTAAGCCCCTGGTCCCGGAAAACGCGCAGCCATCTGGCCGTCATGTCCTGGTTGGCCAGGTCGCTTTTCCCAAGCAGGAGCACCCGCTCCTTCTTTTCTGTCAGCCGCATCAAATCCGGGTTCCGGCTGGACCGGGGCAGCCGGGCGTCGCACAGCTCAATCACCACGTCCACGCGGGAAAGCTGGTCGGACAAAAGCCGTTTGGCCCGCGCCATATGCCCCGGATACCAATTAATCTCCATAAAATAAAGCCCTTCCAAAAATTGTAAGATAAACACAAGATTGCGTTCTTCTTAAGTAATATCACTTTTTACAGAAAAACGCAAGAGCGAATTTCTACTGTTTACACTCCCGCAATAGGTTTGGACGAAGGTGAAAGAAGCTGGCATAGAGAGAAAAAGCGGCGCGCATACTAAGAACAGAAAAAATGCAGGAGGAGAGATGAAGTTTGTCCCTACAGGCAATCATTATGGCAGGAGGCGAAGGCGTCAGGCTGCGGCCGCTGACCGTGCATCTGCCCAAGCCCCTGGTGCCCCTGCTGGGCGAGCCGGTGATGGGCTATGCCCTCAAGCTGCTCAAGGCCCATGGGGTGGATCAGGTGGGCGCCACGCTGTGGTATCAGCCCCAGAGGATTAAAAAGGCGTTTGGAAAGGGGGAGGGCTATCAGCTTAGGCTGCGCTACTTTGAGGAAAAGGAGCCGATGGGCACCGCGGGGAGCCTGCTGATGGCCAAGCGGGAGCTGGACAAGCCCTTTTTCGTCCTGTCCGGAGACGGGCTGACGGACTGCGACCTGACGGACGCCATGCGCTTCCACCTAAAAAAACAAGCCCTGGCGACGCTGGTGCTCAAGCGCGTGGGGGTGCCGCTTTCCTATGGCGTGGTCATGACCGACGCCGACAGCCGCATTACCCGTTTTATTGAAAAGCCCACCTGGAGCCGGGTGTTCAGCGATCTGGTGAACACGGGCACATACATTTTGAGTCCGGACATTTTTCAGTATATCCCGGATCATGGGGTGCCGGACTTTGGCAAGGACGTTTTTCCCGCGCTGCTATCGGGCGGATTGCCTGTTTACGGCTATGAAACCAAGGGCTACTGGTGCGACGTGGGGGATTTGCGCACCTATTTGCAGGCCCAGCAGGACCTGCTGAACGGAAAGACGCGCTTGCCGCACGCCTCCGGTGTTCATGAAAGCGCCCGCATCCATCCCAGCGCAGTCATCGAGGGGGAATGCTTTATCGGGGCGGGCGCGGCCATCGGGGCGGGGGCGGTGGTGTCTCATTCCGCTGTGGGCGAACGCTGCGCTGTGGGCCCCGGCGCGGCGCTTGAAAACGCGTGTCTTTGGGCCGGCGCGGAAGCCCAGGAAAAGGCCCGCGTTTGCGGCAGCGTGCTGTGCGATGGAGCGGTGGCCCGGCAGGGCGCGGAAATTTCCGATGGCTGCGCGGTGGGCAAAAAAGCGGTGGTCGGCGCTTACGCTCTCCTGCGGCCGGGGGTGAGAATCTGGCCCCATATGAAGGCCGCGCCGGGCGCGGTGGTCAGCCGCAGCCTGACGGGGGGCGACTGGAACGCGCCTCAATGGTCGCCGGGCGGCGCGGAGTGCGATTCCGCTCAGAACGCCTGCGATCTGTGCGGCGCGTTTGCGAAGGTGACCGGGGCCAAGCAGGTCCTTACCGCCTGCCAGAACCCCTCCGGCCTGGAAACCATCGCCGCGGGCGCTCTGGCCGCCGCCGGGGCCCAGGTTTGGATGGCGGGGGAAATGCCGCCGCCCATGCTGCGCACCCTGATCCGCGTGCTGCGCCTGGATGGCGGCGTATACGCTTCCTCCCCTCAAACCCTTTGCTTTTTCCAGCGGCAGGGGCTGCCCTTATCCGCTCAGAAGCAGTCAGCCATGGATTCCTGCGTGCTGCGGCAGGAAATGCAGTCCTCCTTTTTTTCCGGCGGCGCGGCCGTTCCCTTTTCCGGGGCGGAGGCGGTGTATTTGGCTTCCGTCGTGCCCAAGGAGCAGCATCGCGCCCTCTATTCGCCCATCGCCCTGTTTTGCGATTCCCGCCGCCTGGCGCTGCTGGCGGGGGAAGCATTCCGCAGAATCGGCGCCCGGAGCTTTCGGTTCGCGCCTGTATCTCAGGCCGAAGCAAAAGAGAATGAGACGGGATTTTTGCTGCCGGAAACGGGGGAGGACGTGACCGTATTTACAGCGGACCGCACCCTGTCCTGGGAAGAAAGGACGCTGCTGGTTCTTTCTTTATGGCATCAAACGGCGGGAAAGCTGTTTGACCTGGAGGGCGTGCCCAGAGCGGCGGCGCAGATTGCTCCATTGGAAGCGGCAGACCATTCCGAAGAATGCGTGCGGCAGCGGGAGCTGATGCAGGATGGGCTGGCCTCATCCCTCCTGATCGCGGAAGCGCTTAAGCGCGGCAGCTTGGAGGATATGGCGTCCCGCCTGCCCGCCACGCATATCCTGTCGCTGGA
>CAMOHY010000320.1 GCA_946615495.1 uncultured Clostridia bacterium | reverse complement strand
ACATCCAGGAAATTGCCCCGCTGGCCCCACACCACGTTGGAAAACAGCTGGTTCATTTCGGCGTTGGCGCATTTGAGCCAGCCCGTGCGCTTCATATCCGAATGCACCACGATGGCGGTAAAATCCTCTTTGTTGGGTTCGCCGGGCCAGGAAAGCAGCTTGATAAACCGGAAGCCAAAGAAGGTGGCCTGGGGATGCCAGGTCTGTTTCCCGTCCCTGCAGGCGTATTCCACCAGCGCCTTGGCCCCGCGATAATTTTCGTTATAAAAATTCCCGTCCTTATCCAGTACTTCGCCATGGGTAAAGGAAACCGTATCCCCCGCCTTCGCGTTCACGGCAAATTCCACATAGCCGGTCACTTCCTGGCCAAAGTCAATCACCGTTTCCCCGGCGGGGGTGCGGATGATCCGCCTGGCCGCCACCCGCTCCGTTTCCCGGATGGGTTCGCCTTCCTGCGGAATCAGAATATCCTTGCTCCAGGCAAGGGAAGAAACGGGCTGCCAATTATCCGGCTCAATCCTTGCGTCATACCGTTCGCCGTCATAGATTTCGCTGAACAGAATCGGGCCTTGGGCCCATTCCCAGCCTTCATCCGTGGCAATGCTTTCTTCCCCGCCGCCGGCATAGCGAACGCGCAGCCGGGCAATGAGCCCGCAGGGCTGATTCAGCCGCCGCTGCTTATCCGCGCTGTTCAGCCAGCCGGGGATGGGAGAGCGGAACCAGCCCCGGCCCACGGTGACGCGCAATTCATTTTCTTTTTCGATCAGGTCCGTCACGTCGTAGAATTGCACCTGCAAGCGGTGGTCATAGCTGGTCCAGCCGGGGGCCAGCACAAAATCGCCCACCGGGCGGCCATTCATCCTTGCGCTGTATACGCCCAGCGCGGTTATTTCCAGTTCGGCCCTCTCAATAGGCTTTTGGGCCGTAAATTTCCGGCGGAAAACGGGACAAATATCGCCCGTATCGCGGGAGCAGGTGATCCAATTGCTTTTTTTGATTTTCATGGCGGCGTGCCTCCTCACTGAATTTTTCCCAAGCATAAAACGCATATCCTGCCTATAAGCCAAGTATTCTCCGTCACGGCGGCGGAATCCTGCAAGCGGACAGATGGATGTTTAGGCCGCCTGTCCTCCCGCCCATGGCGGCGATGGAGCCGCGCCCTTTTTTCCGCCTTTGCTTTCTGGGGGCAGGGGCCGCCGCCTCCCGCGGCGAATATATTTTTCCGGAAGGAGAGAAGGCTTATGAACGATACGCTTCGCAAAGACGCGGAGGCAATTATCCGCCGGGCCATCAGCGCCGTGACCCCCGCCAACGCCGTGGAAAAAGCGCTGAAGGGCCGCCGCTTTCCGGGAAAGGTTTACTTGGTGGCGGCAGGGAAAGCGGCCTGGAAAATGGCCCAAGCCGCCGCCGGGGCGCTGGGCGATACCCTGACAGCGGGCGTAGCCGTGACCAAGTACGGCCACGTGGAGCGCCCCATTTCAAAGGTCGCCTGCTACGAAGGCGGCCACCCCGTTCCCGATGGGCAGGGCGCGGCGGGGACCCAGGCGGCGCTGGATTTAACGCGGAATTTGCAGCGGACGGATACCGTGCTGTTTCTGCTTTCCGGCGGCGGCAGCGCGCTGTTTGAAAAGCCGCTGATTCCCCTCAAGGAGCTTCAGGCTATCACCGGCCAAATGCTGGCGGCTGGCTGCGATATTGTGGAAATCAACACGGTGCGCAAGCGCTTATCCAGCGTGAAGGGCGGCAAATTCGCCGCCTGGTGCGCCCCCGCCAGGGTGGTTTCCATCGTGCTGTCCGACGTGCTGGGCGACCCTTTGGATATGATCGCCTCCGGCCCCACCGTGCCGGACCGGTCCACCTGCGAGGAAGCCCTCAGCATAATCCGCCGCTATAATATTCAGGTAAGCCCCCAGGCGGAAGCCTGCCTCCGCGTGGAAACGCCCAAAGCCTTGCCGGACACAGAAGCGCAGATCATCGGCAGCGTGCGCCAGCTTGCCCGCGCGGCGGCGGAGGCCTGCCGGGAGCTGGGCTATACGCCCATCCTGCTTACCGATCAGCTTTGCTGCGAAGCCAAGGAGGCGGGCAGCTTCCTGAGCAGCATCCTGAAAACCCATGCCGCTCAAGGAGGAAAAACGGCCTTCCTGGCAGGCGGCGAAACGGTGGTGCATTTATCCGGCGCCGGCCTGGGCGGGCGCAATCAGGAAATGGCGCTGGCGGCGGCCCAGGGAATCGCGGGCATTCCGAATGCCGCCGTCATCTGCGTAGGCTCGGACGGCACCGACGGCCCCACCGACGCCGCGGGCGGCTACGCGGACGGCGATACGCTTTCAGCCCTCGCGGAAAAGGGCTTATCCTATTCCGCTATGCTGGCAAACCACGACGCCTATCACGCCCTTCAAGCCGTGGGCGGGCTCATTAAAACCGGGCCCACGGGCACCAACGTAAACGACATCGCCGTAGCGCTGATCGGGTAAAGGCGGCGTTCTTGCGGGCCGCGGTCCAGGAAACAATGCCCTTGCATAGCTTCTCCTCATGCGGTATAATACTGTAAACAGCACCGGCAGTAAAATAATCGTGAACGCAAAATACACCGCGCAAGGAGGATTCTGCATGCTAAAGGATTTTGAACGGAAAAAGCCGGAGGACAAGGACGCGCTGACGGAGGAAATAAAGCAAATCCGGGAACAGCTCCTGGGCCAGCAGCAATTGCTGCGGGACGCCAAGCTGCCCGTGATCGTGCTCATCGAGGGCTGGGCCGCGGCGGGCAAGGGCAGCCTGATTAAAGAATTAATCAGCGAAATCGACCCGCGCTTCTACCATGTGGTGTCGCCCGCCATCGTGCCGGAAACGGAGGAGCGCTATCCTTTCCTGTATCCCTTCTTCAACGCCATCCCCGAAAACGGTAAAATCACCTTTCTGGATTCCGGCTGGATGGAAAGCGCGGTGCGCAAATACCTGCGCCATGAAATCA
>CAMOHY010000319.1 GCA_946615495.1 uncultured Clostridia bacterium | reverse complement strand
TGAGCTTTTCGCTGGATACCCAGCTGGCGGAGCCGGGAGAAATTGTGACGCTGCGTTACACGGTCAGCAATTTAAGCTCCCTCCCGCTGCTGTATACCGGGCTTACGCTGCGCCTGGACCCGGCCCTTACCCTGGAGGAGGACGAAGCCTTTCAGCGCCGCCACGCCGCCGCGGATTTTGCCGGCTTCCGGGTGAACCACCGGTTTTCCTTGGGGCCCCACCGCCAGTTTTCCGGTAAATTCCGCTTTTCGGTAAAAAAGCGGGGGCTTTACGAGCTGGGCAAGTACTATCTGGAATCCGGGGATTTTCTGGGGCTCAAGCCGCTGCTGCGCTCCGGCGAAATAGATAAGCGCATCATCTGCACCGCGGCCTGCTGCGATACGCCCCAGCTGCGCGCCCTGGGCGGCGTCCTCGGCGCGGTATCCGTCAGGCGCTTTCTGTACGACGACCCCACCATGGTGCTGGGCTACAGGGATTATTCCGGCCGGGAGCCGATGAAGCAAATTTCCTGGAACCAGACGGCCAAAGCGGGAAAATTGATTGTGCGGCAAAATGATTTTACCACCGACAGCGCGGCCGAGGTGATTGTGAATATCGATCCCACCCGGCCAAAGCTGATGGAGCGCTGTCTGTCGCTGACGGTTTCGGCCTGCCGGCTGATGGAGGAAAAAAAGATTCCTTACTCCATGCGGAGCAACGGCGACCTTTTTTCCATCACGGAGGGCTTGGGAACGGGCCATTTGTTCTTTATCCAGCGGCGCGTCGGCCTGTCGCGGCTCACGGGCTATACCGGGTTTGACGGCTTGATTGAAGCCTGCCTGCGCCAAAAGAAGAGCAGCCGTACCTTTATCGTTATCACCCCGACCCTGGATGAAGCCTGCAGGGCCGCGGTCGGCAGGCTTTCGCGCTACGCCGATCAAAAGCCCGTGGTACTGTGCGCGGAGGAGGAGGAGCCATGAAGCAAACGTCAGTTTTTCGGGTGACAGGGGACATTTGTTTCTATTTTGCCGTTTTGAATGTATTCAGCGTCTTTCGCGCCTGGCGTCTGCCCATGGCGCTGTTTACGGCGCTGTGCTTCGCCCTGGGGTTCGTAATCGTGCGCTGCAGGCAGGGGGCGGCGCGTTTTGCTCTGTCCGTGCTGCCTGCGCTCAGCTTTCTGCTTTCGCCGCTTCAGCCGCTGCTGCTTTTTCCGGCAATCGCCTGGGTGTATTACATGCTGGTCATGGTCCGGGGCAACTACGTCATGCCGCTGTATGAATACAGGAAAAGCTTTTCCGTGCTCTTGGCAATCTGCCTGTTTTTCCTCGCGGCGAATATTGCCAACGCCACCATCTATTGGGGCCAGGTCATTTCCGCGGAAAGCCTGGCGTATGCCTTTGCCTTCCTGCTCCTGGGCGTAACGGCCATGCGCCGGATGCAGATGGGCGTGGAAATGCCCCTGAACTGGCGGCTGCGCAACGCTGCGTCCGTGGTCGGCCTCCCGGTTTTGGCGGTGGGCGTTTCCCTGCTGCTGTTTTTGCTGCTGCGCTTTAGTCAGGGCGCCCTGCGCGCCATTTTGGAGCCTGTGGGCCGCTTTTTTCTCTGGCTCTTCCACAAGCTTTTCCCGGACGGACATTCGCCCGTGGAGGAAATGAGCCTGCGGGAATTTATGAAGCCCGAAACGAATGCCCTGCCGCTGGACTTGGAATATGACGCGGGCAACGGCGCCGCGGCCATATCAGAGGAAACCGGCTTTACCCGCATGCGCCTGGAGCACTTCGCCGGAATCGGCGCCTGGGTGGTGCTGGGCATTTTGCTGGCGCTGGCGCTCTATTTCGTGTTTCATTATGTTCGCCGCAATCAGCCCGAAAATGAGGACGAATTGGAAGTGGACGAAACGGAGCCTGCCGCCGCGCAAAAGCGGAAGCGCGGGAAAAAGGCCGCGCCGCTTGCGGGAAACGCCCGGCAGCTTCGCAGGGTCTATAAAACCTACCTGGAATTCAGGCGCGCCAAGGGCCTCCGCGTCGGCCCGGCGGATACGTCGGAGGAGATTCTTCACCGGGAAACGGAAATGGGCATTGCAGGCGACGCCCAAAGGCTGCGGGAGCTTTACATCGCCGCCCGCTACGGCGACCCCGCCGCCGTTACCCGCAGCCAGGTGCTGGAGGCGCAGGCCTGCCTGGAGCGGATGGTGAGCCAAAACAGTCAAAAAGCCAGCCTGTAAACGCCCGCATTGGTTTTTCATTGTTTTTTCCCTTGGGCGCTTGACAAACCAAAAACCGGGTGATAAACTTACCGTAATTTCATATTCCAAAGGCGATGACGAAGACGGCGGGGTAAGGCCGCAAGCAGAGAGCCGGGGCAGCTGAAAACCGGCGGCGCGCTTTTCTCCCATAAGCCCATCCCTTCCGAGCCGGAGCGGTGAAACCTAAGGGGCCAGGCTTTCTGGCCGAATGCGGAATTAATCGTCTCCCGTGATGCCGCGTCAGGGCAGGGGGTTTGGAACACGAACTCCATGAGCGGCGCCTTCCCGGCGCAATTTGAGTGGTACCGCGAGCCGGAATTTCGGCCCGTCTCAAAGCAGGAAACTTTGGGGCGGGCCTTTTTCATGCGAAAGCTTCGCCCGGAATACGAAGAAAACGGAGGAGAACACCATGGACGTGACACAGGCGCAGCACATTCCCGATCAGGTACGCGAGGTGGCGGCCCGTATCCGCGAGCTGCGCGAAATCAGCGGCTACACCCCGGCGGAAATGGCCCGGATGACCGATATAAGCGAAAGCCTATACCTGGATTATGAAAACGCCCGCACGGATTTGCCCTTTACCTTCCTGCACAAGTGCGCCCTCACCTTCAAGGTGGATATGATCGACCTGATGGAGGGCCGCAGCGCGCAGCTTTCCTCCTATACCATTACCCGCAAGGGCGCGGCGGAGGTGACGGCCCAGGAGGAGGGCATCGATATCCGCAACCTGGCCCCCATGTTCCGCAA
>CAMOHY010000318.1 GCA_946615495.1 uncultured Clostridia bacterium | reverse complement strand
TGATATCCGCCCCTACAGCTTCCCGTCATGTTTTTTTGTGCGCTTTTTTGTTTGCGAGACAGCCCCTTTTTGCGCAGTGAGGGCGCTAAAACAGAGAGAACAGAGCGCAGAGTACAGATGATATAGCGATCACAAGCGCCACAGCCCGATGCGATTCATCAAAATAATCTGTACGCTGAACTCTGTTCTCTTTGCATTCAAGCGCCTTTATATCAGCCTTTCAAAAACGCGTCGATCAGCGCGGCGGCTTGGGCGGCGGGGTCGTCCGTCATATCCAGCCAGTGCAGGTTTTCCTCCCGGCGGAACCAGGTCATTTGCCGCTTGGCGAATTTTTTAATGGCGTTGCCCAATTCCAGCACCATTTGATCGTAGCCGATTTCGCCCTGCAAATAACGGGTGAGATAGCGGTACTCCAAGCCCAGCTTCATTAAAAATTCCGGGCTCACGCCGTCGTTCAGCAGCGTGCGCACCTCGTCCACCATGCCGTCCTGGAGCCTGCGTTCCAGCCGCTGGTCGATGCGGGCCTTCAGCGTTTCCCGGTCCCAGGTGACGCCCAGCTTGAGCACATCGTAGCGGGGCGCGCGCCTGCCGGGATGGTAATCGTCCGCCGCCAGGCGTTCCAGAGCGCGCATAACCCGGTTGCGGTTCTGGGGGTCGATATCGGTATCAGGCAGCTTCTGGAGGAGCATATCGTACAATTCGGGGGTAGAAAAGGTTTCCAGGTGGGCGCGAAGGCGCAGGTCCGGCGCCCGGTCGGACAGTTCGTAGCCCTCGGCCACGCTGTCCACATACAAGCCGGTGCCGCCCACCAGAAAGGGGACCTTGCCCCGCGATAATATATCGTCAATGGCGGCGTAGGCCAGGCGCTGAAAATCGGCCATGGAGAAAAAATCTCCCGGCTCGCATACGTCGATCAGGTGGTGGGGCACGCCGCGCGTTTCCTCCGGCGTGATTTTGCCGCTGCCCAGGTCCAGCCCCCGGAACACCTGACGCGAATCGGCGGACACCACTTCGCCTCCGTACCGGGCGGCCAAATCTACCCCCAGCCCGCTTTTCCCCGACGCATTGGTGCCCATGATGACGATCAGCTTGCCCTGCATGCCTATCCCTGCCTTTCCCAGCTTGTTTCCGCAAGATTGTATCATATTTTCTATGCCCATGTAAAGTCTGTCCATTTCGGCTCCACATGCGATATCTTTTTGCACATATATGCAGCTAACAATGAATATTGTGCATAATAAAAAAGAATTTCACGGAATTGTCCCAAAAATAATTGAATAAAAATTCAATTTTGGTATTGACAATCCACTCCGGGCGTGGTATACTGGCCCCGTTCCCAAGAAACGGAAGATTTGAATTTTCAGGAGGAAAGAACCATGAAGAAATTGATCGCTCTTTTGATGGCCCTGATGATGATTGGCTGCGCCGCCATGGCCAGCGCGGAAACCTATTACTACGCCACCAACCCCGAATATCCCCCCTTTGAATCCGTGGAAGCGGATGGCAGCGTGGTGGGCTACGACGTGGACCTGATTAACGCCATCGGCGAAAAGCTGGGCGTCACCTTTGAGCCTGAATCCATGGCCTTTGACGCCGTGGTGTCCGCCGTGCAGGCCGACCCCAACACCATCGGCCTTTCCGGCATCAGCATCACCGAAGAACGCAAGCTGAGCGTCAACTTCTCCGACGGCTACATCGACGCCGGCCTGGTGGTCATCATGAAGGCGGACGCGGGCTTCACCTCCGTGGAGGACCTGAAGGGCAAAATGATCGGCGTGCAGCTGGGCACCACCAGCGACTTTAAGGCCGAAGAAATTACCGGCGCGGAAAACGTGCAGACCTACAGCACCTTCATCAACGCCGTGCTGGATTTGCAGGGCAATCAAATCGACGCCGTGATCGTGGATGCGCCGGTGGGCATGGCGATTCTGGCCAGCGTCAACGACCCCACGCTCGTCATTGCGGATATCGACCTGGGCGCGGCGGACTGGTACGGCATCGCCGTGAACAAGGCCAATACCGAGCTGCTGGAAAAGATCAACGCCGCGCTGGCCGAGCTTAAGGAAGAGGGCTTCATGGAAGAGTTGGCCGCCAAGTACTTTGCCAGCGAAGAAGCCGCCGAATAATCATTTCTTGCCAAATCCATGGCCGTAAGGGGGCAAAGGCTCCCTTACGGCATTTCCATTGAATTCACGATTGATCGGAGAAGCGTATGTTGACAGGCATGATCGAGACCGCCGTCCAGACCAGCATATTTGAGCAGTGGTGGGAGGCCATCCAGCCCGCGCTGGAAAGCAACACCCTGAACGTCTGGCAGAGCATTTACAAAGAGCTTTATATCAACGTCATCAAGGACGACCGGTGGCTGAGCTACCTGCGCGGCCTGGAGAAAACGTTGGAGGTGTCCCTGCTGGCCATTGTGGTGGGCCTGGTGCTGGGCACGCTGCTGGCCATTTTGCGCCTGCCGCAGGTTCAGCATATGGACGGCCGGGGCAAGAGCTTGGGAAAGCGCCTGGGGGCGGGGGTATGCCGTTTCCTGTCCAAGGTGGCGGGGTTTTACATCAATTTGATGCGCGGCACGCCGCTGCTTTTGCAGGTGCTGCTCATCAACTACGGCATCTTCGGCTCCATCCGCATCGATAAGCTGGTCATCGGCGTTATCGCCTGCGGCCTGAACAGCGCGGCCTACGTGGCGGAGATCGTGCGCGGCGGCATCATGAGCGTGGAAAAGGGGCAGACCGAGGCGGGACGGTCCCTGGGCCTGTCCGGGCTGCGCACCATGATGTATATCGTGCTTCCCCAGGCGGCCAAATCCGCTTTGCCCGCCATGTGCAATGAGTTTATTGCCTTGATTAAGGAAACCTCCGTGCTGTCCTATATCGCGGTGACGGAGCTGACCAAGGCTGGCGACTATATCCGGTCCCGCACCTTTTCGGCGTTCACGCCCTACATCGTTTCCGGTCTATTGTATGTGGCGGTCACCCTCA
>CAMOHY010000317.1 GCA_946615495.1 uncultured Clostridia bacterium | reverse complement strand
CAAACCGGAAACAGGAGAGGAGGGAGTATACTTCGTTGTTAAACGAAGTATACGAACCAGGAGCAAACCCCTTGCGGGTTTGCGACGCGAAACCAAACCGGAAACAGGAGAGGAGGGAGTATACTTCGTTGTTAAACGAAGTATACGATGCAATTGCTTAAGGGAGATTTGCGCAAGCAGGCCATATTGGACACGGCTGAGGCGCTGTTTTTTGAAAAAGGGTATCAAAGGGCTACCATTCAGGATTTTTTGGATGCCCTGAATTGCAGCAAGGGCAGCTTTTACCACCATTACGATTCCAAACTGCAGGTATTGACCGAGCTATGCCGCCAGAAGGCGCAAAGGGGTTATGCCCAATACCGGGAAAAGAGCTTTGAGGACGGGCTGGAGCGATTGAACGCCCTCGTTTACTACGCCATGCCTTTTCGGGACGGCGAGGAGGACACCATCGCCCTCCTTTTGCCCCTGGCCGATTTAACGGATGGCAAAATGGTAATGGACGCCATGCTGGACGCGCAGAAGGAGCTGTTTTTCCCGGAAATCCAGCAGACGCTGGAGGAGCTTCGGGACCAGAGAAAGATTTATTATACCCAAAGCCTGCTGCCGGAAATCCTGTGGGACAGTTACAGCGCCGTTTACCGCCGGCTCATGCAGGAGGCGGCCGCCATCCGCCAGGGCGCGGGAACTGCCGCCGCTGTGCAGCTGATTGAAATTGAGCGCTTTTTATGGGAACGGCTGCTGGACGCGCCTTTTGCCTCCCTGGAATTGATTCGGGCGGATGAGGCGCTGCGCACCGTCAGCCACGCCATTTCCAAGGTCAAGCGGATGGAGGGCGGCCAAAACGGGTAAATACCCCTGTCCTGCCATTGCGGAGGTGAAAATATTGGCTACGAGCAAGCAGTATCTGGAATTTGTGCTGGACCAGCTGTCCTTGCTGGAGGATATCTCCTATCGGGCGATGATGGGGGAGTACATCGTCTATTATCAAGGAAAAATTATCGGCGGCGTTTACGACGACCGGTTTCTCGTCAAACCGACTCAGTCGGCAAAACGAATGATGCCGGACGCGCCGTACGAAAGCCCGTATGCGGGCGCGAAGGAAATGCTGCTGGTGGAGCGGATAGAGGATAAAGCGTTCCTGCGCGAGTTGGTTTCATCCATGGCCGCGGAATTGCCCGCCCCGAAGAAAAAGAAATGATTTAAGGTTTTGACATCAAAAATGGACCGGAAAAGCTCCGATCCATTTTTGATTCAGTTATTATTCTTCCAGCCATTCCATGCTCAGCACCTGGTGCGTGGTGCTCATCAGCTTTATGGGCACTGGCGCGTCGTCCCATTCCGCTTCGCCGTCCTGATTGTCGTAGGGGTCGTAACGCAGATGGCGGGAGGGAATGAAGAAATCGTGCTGGTATTCCGAATTGGCGGGCATGCGGAAGGGGTCCAGGTTGCCAAAGTAGAAATTCCAGCGTTCCATATCGCCCTCCCGGTAGGCGCTGCCGCCGAAGGAGGGATCGGCAAACAGCCAGCCGAAGGGGGCCACGTAAAACTGTGCCCAGTCGTGAATGCCGGCATCCTCAGGCGCCACGTACACGCCGCTTTGCCACCGGGCGGGAACGCCGGATAGGCGGCACAGGGTGATGAACAGCAGCGCCTGCACCCCGCAGTCGCCCTTCATGCTGGAGGCGCCGTATTCGGGCACGTTGGGCATGGTCATGTAGGAGCGCATGAAGCTGTAAATCATTTTCGTGGTGATAAAATCATAAATCCTCCGGGCCTTTAAAAGCGGATTCGTTTCGTCTCCCACGATTTCCCGGCACAGCATGCGCAGGTAAGGCGTAAACACAATGTGGGGCGGGTACTCCTCGGTATAGAAGGTGGGCTGCTGGGGCGCGGCGTCCTGGGGATTGGGATTCATATAGCGCGTATGGGTTTCAAAGGTGTAATCCACGAAAAACGGCCTGTCCGGCACGGCGCGGAAGCACACCGTGCGCTGGGGATAATCCGCAGGGGCCAGCACCGCGCCGGAATGGCTCAGTTCCAGCAATTGAAAATTTTTCACCTGCGCGTATTCAATGGGCACGGGCAGATGGGCGCACACCTCCTGCCCCGCCCGCTGCGGCGGGACGGAAATGGTCATTTCCGTGCGGATATGGAACCGGGCGCCCAACGCCCCTTTTTCTTTCATTTTTTGAATGCAGCCGTTGAGCAATTCCGCCTTTTCCATAACCTTGTCCAGCAGTTCCGTCTTTTTAAGCCGCCGGGCATAGTTTTTCCGGGTTTTGACCAAATTGAGCAGGAAATTGTTTTTGTAGCGCACCTGGCCGTTGATATAGGCCCATTCCACCGCGTCGTCGTCCCGAAGCGTTTCCAATTCTTCCGCGGAAAAATCGCCAAAGGCGTCCCGCAAAAGCCTGAGCGCGGTTTCCTCGTCGTGGGGATAGGCGCGGGGCCACAGGGCCATGATCTCTTTTTCCAGGCGCAGCCTTTCCTTAAGCGCCTGGGGAATATCCTTTTCAAGCTTTTGGTCGATCACCCGGTTCAGCCGGTCCAAATCGCCAAAGTATTTCAGCTTCAGCACGTCCTCCGGCAGGGGGCAGGCCAAACATTTCAAATCGTAACGCATTCCGCTTCCTCCTTTTCTGAAAGGATACTTCTGCCGGAAAGAAAAAAATCCTGCCCGATGGGAAAATTTTCGCCGGAAGTGTTGACAATACATGAAAAATTGGGTACAATACAAAATGACGCGCGGGTGTAGTTCAATGGTAGAACTTCAGCTTCCCAAGCTGACCACGTGGGTTCGATTCCCATCACCCGCTCCACTGCTATGCCTGATTTCCAAGGCATGGAGGAGACCCACCGGCTGGATGCCGGCTTTCCCAGGTTCGCCCGGCTGTTAGCCCGGCATCAACTTTTTATATCAGAAACGGAGGAGATTCCCATGGCAAAGGAAAAATTTGAGCGCAATAAGCCTCATGTAAACATCGGCA
>CAMOHY010000316.1 GCA_946615495.1 uncultured Clostridia bacterium | reverse complement strand
CTCCCGTCATGTTGCGGAAAAGTCAGTTGATTCAACGTGTTTCATACGGGCGGATAATATCCGCCCCTACAGAGTGCGTGGGTCAACCAATGCTGCGTTTGTGCGATTTTTACAGAATGTGAGACAGCGCCTTTCAGACTGTCCATAACCTCCGGGAAAGCATGAAAGGGCCGCAGCCCTTTCATCAGCAATCCGCAGGACCGGCTTTGCCGGTCCGAGGAGCAACAGAATGTTGCTTCCTTTATCAATTTGCGGCCGTAAAATGATGTTCCCATCGGAAGACTGCTTGCAGACTTTCGATGGCAGCGCATCGGCTTTGCCGATGCGCTAAAAAGCCACTGAAATCTATCGATTTCAGTGGCTTTCTTAATCGAGGTGGCGGGATTTGAACCCACGACCTTTTGGTCCCGAACCAAACGCGCTACCAAACTGCGCTACACCTCGGAATGGAGCCGATAAAGGGACTCGAACCCTTGACCTGATGATTACGAATCAGCCGCTCTACCAACTGAGCTATATCGGCACACCGGCAAATCTGCCAGCAAAGGGTATTATACCAGAGGACGGCGGGAAAGTCAATCTCTTTCTTTTTGAAAAAAAGGATTTACCGCTCCATTTCGTTCATTTTTCGCTTCTTTTCCTGGAAAGATTTGCGAAAGCGCGGCACTTATGTTACAATAGACCACGCGAAAGCTGCGCTGTGCCCGCGGCAAAGGGCCGCGGCGGAAAGGGGAAGAAAATGCGTCATTTGCTGAGCGTTACCGATCTTTCCGTAGAGGAACTGGACGAGCTGCTGAAGGCGGCGGCGGATATTGAGGAGCACCCAGACCTATACGCCCACCGGATGGAGGGCAAAAAGCTGGCCACCCTGTTTTTTGAGCCCAGCACCCGCACCAGGCTGTCCTTTGAGGCGGCTATGTATGAGCTGGGCGGCCAGGTGCTGGGCTTCGCGGGGGCCAATAGCTCCTCCGCCGCCAAGGGCGAAAGCGTGAAGGACACCGTGCGCACCGTCAGCTGCTACGCGGACATTATCGCCATGCGCCATCCTTTGGAGGGCGCGCCCTGGGCGGCGGTGCAGTCTTCCACCGTGCCGGTCATCAACGCCGGGGACGGGGGCCACCATCATCCCACGCAAACGCTGGCGGACCTGATGACCCTGAGAAAAGAAAAAGGGCGGCTGGACCATTTAAAGATCGGATTGTGCGGCGATTTGAAATTCGGGCGCACGGTGCATTCCCTCATCGAGGCCCTGGCCCGCTACCCCGGCAATGAATTCATCCTCATTTCCCCCTGGGAGCTGCGGGTGCCCGCGGGCATTATCAACGAACTCAAGGAAAAGAACGTGGCCTTCCGGGAGGCGGAATCGCTGGAGGAGGAAATTACCAGCCTGGACGCGCTGTATATGACCCGCATCCAGCAGGAGCGCTTTTTCAGCGTGGAGGAGTATTTGCGGCTCAAGGACAGCTATATCCTGGACGAAGAAAAAATGCGCTTGGCGCCCAAGGACATGATCGTGATGCACCCCCTGCCGCGGGTGAACGAAATCGACGTGAAGGTGGACCGGGATGAACGGGCCTGTTATTTTAAGCAGGTGATGTATGGCAAGATCATGCGCAAGGCGCTGATTTTAAAGCTGCTTTCGGAATTGGACCGGGAGGAAGCGCCGGGCCCGGTGAAGATCACCACCGGCAAGCACTGCAAAAATCCCCGCTGCATTTCCACCACCGAGCAGGGGCTGGAACCGCTGTTTTACCCCGTGCACCAGGTGACGGTGCAGGGCGTGCCCACCCGCATTCCCACCAAGTATTTCTGCGCGTATTGCGAAATGGAGCAGGTGTGAGCAATGGAAAAGAAACGCAGTGAAGCGCTGAAGGCTGCCTATGCCCTGCAAAAGCACCCGGAGGGCGGATGGTTTTCGGAGGTTTATACCGCGCCCTTTGAGGCAAACGGCAGGCCCATGGCGGGCAGCATTTATTTTCTGCTGGACCGGGACGAGATTTCGCATTTCCACCAGATCGACTGCGACGAGATATGGTATTTCCACGAGGGCTGCGGGCTGAAAATCACCGTGCTGCTGGAGGGGAAGAAGGAAGCGGTGCTGCTGGGAAACGACGCGGCCGCCGGCCAGCGGGCCATGGCCGTGATTCCCAAGGGAGCCGTTTTCGCCGCGGAAAATATTGATCCGGCTGGGTACACCTTTCTTTCCTGCGCCACCGCGCCTGCCTTCCGCTATGCGGGCTTCCGCCTGGTGAGCCGGGCGGAAATAGAGCGGGATTTTCCCGCGGGCGGGGCGGACGCGGCCCGTTTGGCCTTTGAAGCGCCGGAAAATGCCTTCGGAGAGAAAGCCGCGGCCTGCCGAGCCGAAATAAAAGAGGGTGAACGCGAGCATGGCCTATGAACTCAAATCCGCCCGGTATTTGGCGGCGGATATTCTTCGCCAGGCCGTAAAGCCGGGCGACACCGTCGTCGACGCCACCATGGGCAACGGCCACGATACCCTGTTCCTGTGCGGCTTGGTGGGGGAAGAAGGCCGGGTGTACGCCTTTGACGTGCAGCCCCAGGCCGTGGAAAACACCCGGCAGCGCTTAAAGGAAGCGGGCGTGGAGGAACGGGCGCTCCTGTTTTGCCTGGGTCATGAGCATATGGCGGAAAAGGCGCAAGGGCCTGTGGCCGCCGTGGTGTTCAACCTGGGCTGGCTGCCCGGCGGCGACCATTCCGTTACCACCCATTGGGAAACCACCCGCCAGGCGGTGGACAGTGCCCTTGCGCTGCTTGAGCCCTTGGGCGTACTGGTCATCTGCGCTTACCCCGGCCACGCCGAGGGCGACCGGGAACGGAAGGCGCTGATAGAGCATCTATCCGCCCTGCCGCCCCAAGGCTTCAACGTGCTCTGGCATCAATTTTTAAACGCCGGGCCCGGCGCGCCGGAATGCTTTGCCGTTCAAAAGCAGCGGTAAGCCGCATAGAAAATGCCTGCCTTTCTTTTGCAGAAAGGCAGGCT
>CAMOHY010000315.1 GCA_946615495.1 uncultured Clostridia bacterium | reverse complement strand
CTGAGGATTTTTGCACTGCAAAAATCCTTTTTTGTTTTGGGAATCGATATCGGAAGTTGCCTTCGCCGGCCCGTCCTGGGGGCTGCCTGTTATTTTTCTCCTTTTTCCGCCTCCAGCAGCACGGCGGTAAGCGTTTGCATCATCGCCTGAATATCAATGGGCTTGGCGATGTGGGCCTGCATCCCGGCCTCCAAGGCGGCCTGCTCGTCTTCCTTGAAGGCGTTGGCCGTCATGGCCAGAATGGGAATGCGGGCCAACGCCTTATTTTCAAGCTTTCGGATGGCCCTGGTGGCCTCATAGCCGTTCATGACCGGCATTTGGATATCCATCAGAATAGCGTCATAATACCCCGGCGCGGAGGCGGCTACCATGTCCACCGCGATCTTTCCATTTTCCGCCGTTTCCAGCATAAAGCCCGCCTGGGACAGGATCATCACGGCGATTTCCATGTTGATGGCGTTATCCTCCACCAGCAAAAGCCGCTTCTGGGTAAAATCCAGCGTTACTTCCCCCGCGCTCTCCGTGGGCTCCGGATTCTGCTCCCGTTTTTCCTCTTCCGGAATGTCCTTTTCCTCCGCCAGCTTCAGCTTGAGGCGGATAATCATTTCCGTGCCGTTGCCGGGCGCGGTCATCACCTCGATGGTGCCGCCCATCAGGTCTACAATCTGCTTGGTAATGGACAGGCCCAGGCCGGTTCCCTCAATGCCGCTGTCGGTGGAGGTGCGTTCCCGCTCAAAGGCGTTGAACATTTTTTCGGCAAATTCCTTCGACATGCCGATGCCGCTGTCCTGCACCCGCATTTCATAGGAACCGTACCCGTTTTCCCCCGTGCCGGTTTCCCACAGGGAGGCGGAAATGGCGCCGCCCTTGGGGGTAAACTTATAGGCGTTGCTGATAACATTCAGCAGGACGCGGTTCAGGTTCTTTTTATCGCACCACACATAGCGGTTCTTCACCTGGCTGGTGTGCACCTGAAAATCCATTTCCTTCTGCTTCATTTGCTCGGAAAATAAATCCCGAATGCCGCTGAAAATGGCGCGCAAATCCACCGGGCACAATTCCAATTCGATCTTGCCGCTTTCAATGCGGCTCATTTCCAAAATATCATTAATGAGCGCCAGCAAATGCTGGCTGGAGGATTCGATTTTTTCCAGATACGAATGCACTTCCTGGGGCGCGGGCTCCTTCAGCGCCAAATTGGTGTAGCCGATAATGGCGTTCATCGGCGTTCGGATATCGTGGGACATATTGAACAAAAATTGGCTCTTAGCCAGGCTGCTTTCCACGGCGTGTATCTTTTCCCGCTCCGCCGCCTCATGCTTTTTCCTCACCACGCTTTGCACATACAGCATCACCGTCAAGCCCACGAAAATGATAACCACCAGCACCACGCCGCCGGAAGTTAGGCTGTTTTTTACCTGCTCCAGGCTTTGGCCGCTCATCAGGCGCTTGGCCAGCCACATCAGCGCGGAATACAGGAGCAGGGCAAACAGAACCACCCCCGAAGTGGACATGCCGCTGTATTCCGTCAGGGTGCTGCGGTTGACGGTCCGCCAATAAAACACGAACCCGATCAGGCACCAGAGCGACAGCAGCAGAAAGGCCTCGCTGCTCATGGCCTCCATGGCGGCCAGCCTCGGCACCAGCTGCACAATGACAAACACCGCGGAAATGACCGTACCGATCAGCCCGGTCGTTTTCGTTCTTTTGTTTCCCTCCATTTTCGCGATCTTGTAGGCGGCGGCCGACGTATAGCCAAAGCCCGCAATAGCGCCAAAGGAGGTCAGGTCCACAAACCAATCCAGGGTGTTTTTGCCAAACACGGAAAGGATAATGGAAAAAACCATAATGAACAGGATGCTGTAGGTGGTTTTGGAAAAAGCCTCGGAAAGGATGTGATCCTCCGCCATGGTGGAAAGCACCCTGGTGGTGGCGCGGTAGCCGCCGATAATGCCGGTGAGGATGGAAGCGATGGCCGTGACCGTCATCACCGCCAGCCCGGAAATGTATTCCTGCCAGGAGCTAAACCCATCCGGCACCGCGGCCACGCTCACCAGCGCCATAGAGGTATAGGCCAGGGCCGTGGCCAAAATGGAAAGCACAATGATGCGCCCGGACCGGCGGATGGGAAATTTAAAATGCGCGGTGTCAAACGAGGTGGTTTCAAAGCCCACAAAAGCCCAGGGCGCCAAAATGACCAGGCTGGCCACCGCAAAGCCCCGGTTCACGCCGCCCATGCCAAAGGAGCTTAAGTTCCCGCTGGCCGCCGCCTGGGGCAGGCAGAACGCCGCCGTGATTAGCCCACAAACAGCACCACGGACAGCACCGTGTGCAGCCGCTGCAGCATAGGCTTTGCCGCCAGCAGCCCCACCCCCGCCAGGATGAGCACCGAGGCGGCCGTTTCTCCAAAGTAGATATCGTTTCCCGCCACCGTATAGTGAAAGCCGCTTTGCAGCGCATCGTTAAACAGCGTGCGAATCACGTAAAACAGCGCCGTGCCGTTGAGAAACACAATGGTCAAATAGGATAGGCATAAAAACCAGGCGCAGAGAAAGGCATGATCCCGCCCAAAGGCTTCCTTGTATAGGAATACACGCCGCCCGTCATGGACGTGCGGCGCATCAAATACGAAAAATTGCTGCCAATTACCAGCATGATGCTGGTGCCGATGATAAAGGCGATCAGCGTGCCCGCCGGGCCGGCCACCGGCAGAAACGTGGTGCCGGGCATGGCGAAAACGCCCCAGCCCACCATGCAGCCAAAGGCGATAGCCCATACGTCCAGCGGCGAAAGATACCGGGCCAGCGCCTTGGGCGCGCTGATTTGATTTTCTTTCTTACCATCCATGATGTGTCTCCCTCCCCCGCCCGTTTGCAAAGCGGTGGAAATATCACTGTTCCGTTTGCCGGTGGCATCCTGTTCCGTTCAGTTGCCGGAAAGCGCGCCAGAAATGCCGCCTTTGCCCTCTGGCGCTCCATGCGGCGCCAATTGATTGTATCATAATTTAA
>CAMOHY010000314.1 GCA_946615495.1 uncultured Clostridia bacterium | reverse complement strand
TTAGCCAGCTACGATTTCTGATACCGGTACCGGCATATATCCTTTTCTTCTCCCTGATACGTTCCGGGGCCTTCGTAGTGCTTTACAAAGCCGCATTTTTCCATCACCCGGCGGGAGGCCAGGTTTTCCGCCAGGCAAATGCCCCATACGGTTTGAAGGCCCATTTTTTCCATCATCACCGGCAGAAAGGCCCTTACCGCTTCGGCGGCGTAGCCCTGCCGGGTATACGCCTTGGCGATGTGGTAGCCAATTTCCCATTCGTTTCCGATGGGCGTCAATTGCACATAGCCTATGTTTTTTCCGTCCTCTTTCCGCAAAACGGCGTACACAAAGGGCCCCTCTTCCCCGCCGTAGCGCGAAATCAGGAAATCCACCGTTTCCTGCGCGTCCTGCAGGGTTTCAAACACCTCGTCCGGCACAAAACGCCGGTTATCGGCGTCCAGGGAATTGAGGTGCACCGCTTCCGCCATGTCCGGCGTCATTTCTGAAATGGCTAAGCGTTCCGTTTCAGCGAATAGCATTTTTTACTCCTATTCTGCAAAATTACTCTCCCGAAAAGCGGGAAAGCAATCAAATCATGAATTATGGATTGGGCGTCGGGCTGGGCGCAGCGGGGGTATTCAGGTCCGGCGTGGGCGTAGGCGCCTGGGTGGGCGCGGGCGTTTTATAGGCTTCCCGCACCTCGTTATACAGGGTTTCCAGGGTCTTTTTGCCCGCCGTGCCGTCGGCGCTTATGCCGCGGCTGCGCTGATAGGCGGACACGGCCCGCTGGGTGCCTTCCCGGTATTGGCCGGTCACGGTGCCGGTGTAGAAGCCCAGCTCCTGCAGCCGCATTTGCAGCCAGTACACATCCTGGCCTTCTTTGCCCAGGTTCAGGGTGCGTTCCGCGGTTTCAGGCGCCTTGGTGCCGTCGTAAGAATAAGCCGGCGGCTCCGGCGTGGTTTCCGGCAGCATGGTTTTGCGGTTCAGGGCGCCGGGCTGAATGGCATAGCGCAGTTCGGGGTCGGCGTCGGCGTCCTCATGAATCCACACCTGCATGCCTTCCTCCACGTGGTCATAAATCCACTTGGCGTCGGCCACGGTCAGGCGGATGCAGCCGTGGGAGCCCCGCTTGCCCAAATTGTTCAAGGAGGACACCTTCAGGGTGTTGGAATCGTTGGCCTTGCCGTAAATGACGCTGTGGAAAGCGATATCATCCGTGATTTTTGTCCACCAGCGGGCTTCCGTGTTGCCCCACTTGGTAAACAGGCAGGTGGTGGCCTTGCGGCCGGACAGCGTGTGGGTGCCCACCGGAGAGGGGTTGGAGGTGGACCCGGTGGTGCACAGGAAGCAGCGGTCCAGGTCCGTATAGCCCTGGGTGGCGTAATTATACTTCCACACCTTTACCGCCTGGTTTTTCACGTCTACCTCAAAGAAATAAGGCACCACGTAATCCGGCTTAGGCGCGCTGTAGGCGCTGACGGTGGTGGGATCGTTAAAAATGGCGTTCCAGGTGTTTTCGTCCACCACGCCGGTCACTTTCAGGCAGTTGTGGGCCTGAAAGGCCTGCACGGCCTTCTGGGTGTTTTCGCCATAATTGGTGGTGGTGGTGTAAAAGGTGAAAAAGCCCAGTTCCTTCAGCCGCTCCTGCACCTTCTTCACATCGTCGCTCTTGTCGCCGCGGCTGAGCTTTCTGGTGAAGGGCACATAGCTTCCCGCAGGCGGGGCCGTTACCCGCACGGCAGCGCTTTCCTGGCTGGCGGGATCATCAAAGGTCACCATTTCGCCCTCGCCGCCGCCCAGATACGCGGCGTTGAACAGCAAATCCCAGGTTTCCTCGTCCACCACGCCGGTGACGGGGAGGCCGCTGGCCCGCTGGAAGGCTTCCACGGCGGCCTGCGTGTTTTTATAATAGCCCGTGGTGGTTTTGGCATACGTGAAATAGCCCAATTCCTTCAATTTTTGCTGCACCAGCTGCACGTCGCTGCCGGTGGAGCCGTAGCGAAGCTCCCGTTCAAAGGGCTGATAGGGCCCCGGCGTGGGCGTTTCCGCCGGAATGGGCGACGGGGTGGGCACGGGCGTGGGCGTGGGGGTGGGCCGGATGGAGAGGGAAAACAGCTTTTCCTGGGTCTTTATATCGGCGGTGCCGGTAATTTCCATGCTGTTTTCGCCCTGGAAAATCTGCACCGCCACCGTGGTGCCCTCCAGATAGCTGCCGGTGATATTGCCGCTGTAGTAGCCCAATTCCTTCAGCTTTTCCTGGAGCAGCTTCACATCCAGCCCCTCCATGCCATAGGACAGAGGGCGGTAGCAATCGCCGTAAATGATAGCCAGCGTCGCTTCATCCGCAATGCCGGTAACGGGCAGGCCATAGGCCTCCTGCACCGCGGAAACCGCCGCCTCCGTGGCGGCGCCGTACTGGTCCGCCGCCCGCGTGGCGGTATAATTCAATTGGCGCAGCCGGGTGTTGAGCTCCAGCACCGCTTCGCCCGAATCGCCCGGTTTCAATTCCTCCGCCGCCGCGCCGCAGCACGCCGCGCAAAGCAGCAGGGCCAGGATAACGATCAAACCTTTTTTCAGCATACGCTTACCTCTGTGTTTTTATCAGTTTTCTTCTTCTTTCGTCAGCTGCTGGCCCATGATGACGCCCATCACGGAGGCCATCATCAGCCCCCTGGTCCAGCCGCTGGAATCGCCCAGGCAATGCAGGCCGGCAATATTGGTCTGGAAATTCCGGTCCATGCGGATGCGGTTGGAGTAAAATTTCAATTCCGGAGAATACAGCAGCGTTTCCGCCCCCGCAAAGCCGGGCACCACCTCGTCCATGGCCTGCATAAAGTGGATGATGTTGGTCATGGCCCGGTACGGCATGGCGGCGGTGATATCCCCCGCCACGGCGTCGGGCAAGGTGGGCCGCACGTTGGCCCGGTTCAATTCCTTTTGCCAGGTGCGCTTGCCGTCCAGAATGTCGCCAAAGCGCTGCACCAGAATGTGGCCGCTGCCCAGCATATTGGTCAGTTCCCCCACCTTCTGGGCGTA
>CAMOHY010000313.1 GCA_946615495.1 uncultured Clostridia bacterium | reverse complement strand
TTAGAAGGAGTTGTTGCCGTCATGAAACGTACTTATCAGCCCAAGAAGCGCCAGCGCAATAAGGTTCATGGTTTCCGTGCCCGCATGAGCACCAAGAACGGCCGCCGGGTGCTGTCCCGCCGCCGCAACCGTGGCCGGAAGGAACTGACGGTGTAATCCGTCTTTTTGCCTTCCATTCTTGCATGGCTTAGCCCGCCCCCGCCGCTTGCCAGAGTGCATTGACCCGTGGGGCGGGTTTTGTTCATGTGTCAAATTCGCTGCCTCCTTCCCCGTGAACGGGGCCTGCCGTTGGCATGCGCAAAAGGTTTGGCCGGAGGATACATGGAAAAACAGTATCGTTTGCGGAAAAACGGGCAGTTTCGCTATGTGTATAAAAAAGGAAAGGGCGCTGCCTGCCGCGAAATCGCCCTGGGCTATGTGAAAGGGCCCAGGCTGCTGTGCGGCTTTGCTGTGAGCAAAAAAATCGGCAACGCCGTCACGCGCAATCGGGTGAAGCGCCGGCTGAGGGAGGCGTTTCGCGCCGAGCTGCCCAGGCTGAAAAAGGGCCTGTATGTGGTGACGGCGCGGGAGAGCGCCGCCCAGGCAGATTACCGCCGCCTGGCCGGCTCCCTGCAGTATCTGCTTCGCCGCCAGGGGCTGTATCAGGAAGGATCGAAATGAAGCGAATCCTGCTTGCCTTCATCCGTTTTTACCGCCGGCAGATCAGCCCTGCCACTCCGCCCCGCTGCCGTTTTATCCCCACCTGCTCCGAATACGCCCAAACGGCGATTGAACGCTTCGGCGCGGTGCGCGGGGGAGAGATGGCCATGCGGCGCATCCTGCGCTGCCATCCGTTCGCCAAGGGGGGCTACGACCCCGTGCCGGAGGCACCCAGCGCCATCATTAGGAGGGACGAGAATCCTTGAGTGCCATCAATAATTTCATGTACAACGTGCTGGTGGGAATCAACAGCGTGGTGGGCAACTATGGCGTGGCCATCATCCTGTTCACGCTGCTGATCCGCCTGGTCTGCATGCCCTTCGATTACCGCAGCCGCAAGGGAATGCGCAAAATGAGCGCCATTCAGCCCAAGCTGAATGAAATCCAGAAAAAGTACGCCAACGACAAGCAAAAGCTCCAGCAAAAGCAGGCGGAGCTCATGCGCAAGGAGGGGTACAACCCCCTGTCCGGCTGCCTGCCCCTGCTGCTTACCTGGCCGCTGATGATCGCCATGTTCTACGCCATGCGCTCCATCGCCAACGAGCAGACCGCCATGCAGGCCTTCCGCTATCTGGCGGGCGAAACCCAGATCATTACCAGCGCGGAGAAATTCCTGTGGGTCAAGAATATCTGGATGACCGATTCCCTCTTTACCCCCGCCGTGCCTACCGCCCAGGCCCTGGACCTGCTCACCGCCGACGTGTGGCAGAAGGCCTATGAGCTGCTGAGCGAAAGCCAATTGCAGGCCGTTACCCAGAGCATTGCCGCCGTATCCGAAACCGCCCTGGACTTTGGCGCGGAAGCCTATAAGGCCAGCGTGCAGAGCATCGTGACCGCCTTGGGCCAGATGCCCGCCTACGTGGAGGCGGTGCAGGCCGTGCCCGGCTGGAGCGGGCTGAACTTCTTCCTGTTTTCTATCACCCTGTATCAGCAGTACAACGGCCTGCTGCTCCTGCCGGTGCTGGCGGGCGTGGCCCAGGTGCTGCAGTACAAGTACAACCCCCAAATGAACGACCAGCAGAATCAGGCCGTGGGCGGCCAAGCGTCGGGCATGGGCAACTTTATGAAGTATTTCTTCCCCATCCTGTCCGTTTTCTGGTGCCTCACCTCCAACGCCGGGTTTGCTGTGTACTGGGTGTCCTCCACGGTCATCATGTGGGTTCAGAGCGTCGTTATCACCAAAATCCTGGAAAAGAAGGACGAAAAGAAAGCGCAATCCGTATCGGGAGAGGGGTCTGTGAAATAAATGAAAGATTATGAAGTGTCCGCCCGGACGATCGAAGAAGCCATTTCTCAGGGCTTGGAGCATCTGGGCGTTTCCATCAGCGACGTAACGGTGGACGTGCTGGAAGAAGGCAGCAAGGGCCTGTTCGGCCTGTTCGGCTCCCGCCCCGCCAAGGTCCGCCTGACGCTCAAGGAAGATGAGGAATCGGAGGCCGTGGCCCATTCCATCCTGGCCGACGCCCTGAAGGAAGAGGAGCCCAAGGCCCCCAAAGCGCCCAAGGAAGCGAAGGAGCCCAAGGAAGCCAAGGAAACCAAGGAGCCCAAAGCGCCCAAGGCCCCCAAAGCGCCCAAGGAAGCGAAGGAAGCCAAAGAAGCGAAAGAGACTAAGGAACCCAAAGCGCCCAAGGCGCCCAAAGCCCCTAAGGAAGCGAAGGAGCCTAAGGAGTCCAAAGCCCCGAAGGCGTCCAAGGAGCCCAAGGAACCCAAGGAAATCGTGCCCGCTGAACAGGCGGACCGGGCCACGCCCGCCGGCCGCGCGCAGGAATTTTTGCAGGAATTGACCCGCCTGATGGGCGTCAACGTGTCCGTGGCGGTGAACACCGATGAAGAAGGCAACGTGCGCGTGAACATGGACGGCGACACCCTGGGCATCCTCATCGGCCGCCGGGGCGAAACCCTGGACGCGCTCCAGTACCTTACCAGCCTGCAGGTGAACAAGGGCCAGAGCAATTATACCCGCGTCACCCTGGACACCGAAGGCTACCGCGCCAAGCGGGAAGAAGCGCTGGTGCGCCTGGCCAACCGCATGGCCAACCGGGCCCAGAAGACGGGCCGCAAGGTGAGCCTGGAGCCCATGAACCCCTACGAGCGCCGCATTCTGCACAGCGCCCTGCAGGATCACCCCGCCGTGACCACCCATTCCGAGGGCGAGGAGCCCAACCGCCACGTGGTCATCACCCTGAAAAACTGAACCGGTTCTGCTCTTTCAGCCTGTCAAAAACCCCCAGGAAAGTATGAAAGGGCCGCAGCCCTTTCATTAACAATCCGCAGGCGGCGGCGTGTACGTCGCCGAGGAGCAACCGAAGGTTGCTTCCTATATCAATTCCTGGCCGAAAAA
>CAMOHY010000312.1 GCA_946615495.1 uncultured Clostridia bacterium | reverse complement strand
TGACCAACAGTTTCCCGGCATTCGTCGTAAAGAATGGCATGCGCCGCATTCGCTTCCATGATCTGCGTCATAGTTGTGCCTCGCTGCTCTTGGCCAACGGCGTTTCCCTGAAGCACATCCAGGAATGGCTGGGTCACAGCGACTTCTCAACCACCGCCAATATCTACGCTCACCTGGATTATCAATCAAAAATCACCTCCGCAGAGGCGATTTTGGGCGGACTGAAAATGACGGGACCCGCTGAAACCCCAGGCGGCACAAGGGTTTGAGCCATCCCGGAGTTCTCTCCTCGGTTCTCTCCTGAGTTCTCTCCAAAATGGGCCGGAAAAGCCAAAAGTCACTGCCTCCGCACCGTGAGTTCGAAAGTGGTAAACGCTTCCAAAAACGCGGAAACCCGCCTGAAACCTACGTTTCAGACGGGTCCCATTGGCGGAGCGGGTGGGATTCGAACCCACGGAGGGGGTAAACCCTCAACTGATTTCGAGTCAGTCCCGTTATGACCACTTCGATACCGCTCCATATGAGGAGAGAACTTCCGAAATCAGGAGAGAACAGGAGAATTTTTGGAGAGAACTCGCCTGAAAATTCGGACAAAGGGTGCTGGAAGCCTTGATAAATCAGGACTTCCGGGGATGGGGTGCCGCGAAGGAGCAAAGATTTCGAGTCAGGGCCGTTATGACCACTTCGATACACCTCCAGGGCGTTCAGGCCGTGTATTAGTATAATGGAGAGAACGGGAAAAGTCAAGTCCTTGTTTCCCCCGGCTTAGGGCGGGCGGCGCAGGGCAGCAATGGCGGGCGAAAGCCCGCTTTTTCTCTCCGTTTTGCCCATTTTCCGGGGCTTGGATTCATGAAATATTTGTGAATTTCGGTCACCTCCATTGACAATGTAAGATTTGGCATGTAAAATAAGAACGCAATCAAGAAATGGAGGAATGACCATGGCAGACTCTTTATTATTTCAAAATAAGCCCGATGTAGATATGCCCGCCGTGCTGGTGGAGGGGGCCCACACGCCCGACGCGCTGGCCGGCGCAAGCGGCGTATACATTGCCGCTTCCGGCTCCGCCATGCTGCAAAACGGCATCCAGAACCTGCGCACCATGGAGCATTGGCTCTGGCTGGCGGTAGAAAGCGGCACGCTGGCGCTGGAAAATGAGGATGTGTCCCTGTCCCTGCGGGCGGGCGACTGCTGCATGCTGCCCCCCGGCTCCCGCGGCGTAACGCTGGATGTGCACCAGGAAGCCCGCGTGCTGTGGATCATGGTGGGCGGCACCCTGGCCGGGGCGTTTTTGCAGCGGATGGGCGCGCTGCCTCACCGGATCATGAAGCAGGGCGCTTTGCCCAGCCAGCTGAACCTGGCCAAGCACATCGTGCAGGCCACCGTGCGCGTGGCCGCCGCGGAGGACGCCTCCAGCGCCCAGCTGCAGCAGCTTTTGTGGGCCATGCTGGCCTCTCATTCCGGCCAGCCCGTGGCCATGGACGCCGTGCTGTCCCACGAAATTGCCAAGGTGGTGGACGCCATGCGCAAAAACCAGTACCGGGATAGCTTCTCCCTGAGCGACATGGCGGCGCTGAGCCGTATGCCGGTGGAAACCTTCCGCAAGCGTTTTGTATCCGAAGTGGGCATGCCGCCGCAGAGCTACCAGCTTTTCTGCAAGATGGAGCGGGCCAAGGTGCTGCTCAAGGAAGGCTACACCGTGCGGCAGGCTGGCATTGAAGTGGGCATGAACGACCCCTACCACTTCTCCAAGACCTTTAAGAACATTGTAGGCATGAGCCCCTCCGCCTACAGCAAAACCGCCCTGAAATGAGCGCCTTGACCGATCTTTCCCCCCGGCTGACTTTGGACCAGGCCCAAATGCTCTCTCCCCTGCAATTGGCCTATGTGGGCGACAGCGTGCACGCGCTGCTGGTGCGCACGGGGCTGATAGAGAAAAACTGGCTGGTCAAGGATATGCACCGGGCCTCCAACGAGGCGGTGAGCGCCGTGAGCCAGGCCCGCGAGCTGCAGCGCCTGCTGCCTCTGCTCACCGAGGAGGAGGGGGCCATCGTGCGCCGGGGACGCAACGCCCACCCTCACCACAGCGCGCCCAAGTCCGCCTCCGTGGGGGAATACGCCGGGGCCACCGGCCTGGAAGCGCTGCTGGGCTATCTGTACTTGACCGGCCAAACGGACAGGCTGCGTGAACTGCTTCCCTATCTTACCGCGGAGGAAAAAGAATCATGCCCGAAAAACAATTGCAGGTGACTTTGCTTACCCACACGCCCGACCCGGAAAAGACCTGCGCCCTGGCCGCCCGCACCTGCTATTCCGCTCTGGAATATGAGGAGCTGCAGGCGCTGGTAAGCGAAAAGGACCAAAGCGCTTTCCTGCGGCGGGTGATGGCCTCCGGCCATTTGTCGGTGCTGGAGCACGCCTCCTTTACCTTTGGGGTGGCCGGGGTGAGCCGGGCGCTGCTGGCCCAATTGACCCGCCACCGCATTGCCAGCTTTTCCGTGCAGAGTCAGCGCTACGTTTCCCTGGCGGACGGCTTTGGCTATGTGATTCCGCCCCGCATCAAGGCCCTGGGCGATGAAGCCGCCGCGGAATTTGAACGCCAAATGGCCCAAATGCAGCAATGGTACGTGGAATGGCAGGAAAAGCTGGGCAAGGGCGAAGGCAGCAATGAGGATGCCCGGTTCGTGCTGCCCAACGCCTGCGAAACCCACATTACCTTCACCATGAACGCGCGGGAGCTGATGCACTTTTTCTCCCTGCGCTGCTGCAACCGCGCCCAGTGGGAAATTCGCCAAATGGCCCAGGAAATGCTGCGCCTGTGCAAGCAGGTGTCCCCCGTCATTTTTGAATTTGCCGGGCCTGGATGCGTAACCGGGCCCTGCCCGGAAGGGGCCAAGAGCTGCGGCAAGGCGAAGGAAATGCGGGAATATTACCTGAGTTTGTGAGTGCAGGAAGCCTTAAAGCTGTTGAAGAGTGCAGGCATCAGAGTACAGTTTATATAGCTGAAATAAAGGAACGCGATTCATTATTTAGACCATCTA
>CAMOHY010000311.1 GCA_946615495.1 uncultured Clostridia bacterium | reverse complement strand
CTCAGGTACTGCTGGTTGGTGGACATCATGACGCCGAAGCTCTGCTGCCCCTGCAAGCCCAGGTTCAAATAGGCCAGGGTGGCTTCGGAGAAAATGACGCTGGGAATCATGAGCACGCTGGAGGTGATGATGGTGCCCATGGAATTGGGCAGGATATGCTTGAAAATCAGCCGGATATCCGAAGAGCCCAGGGTGCGGGAGGCCAGCACGTATTCCCGGCCCTTGAAGCGGTAAAACTGGGTGCGGGTGCGCCCGGCGGTGCCCATCCACCCGGTCATGCACAGGGCCAGGAAGAAGGTGAGGAAATTATTGCCCAGGTGCAGGATGCACAGCGTCATAATCACGATCCACGGCACGCCGCTGAGGATTTCGCAGAAGCGCTCCATCAGCAGGTCCACATTGCCGCCAAAATAGCCGGAAATGGAGCCCCAGATGAGGCCGAACACGAAGCAGAACGCCGCGGTGCACACGCCCAGAACGAGGGACGTGCGCAGGCCCGTGAACGCGCGCTTGAACAGGTCAAAGCCCGAAGCGTCGGTGCCCAGGATGAACTTGGGCATTTCGCTGTAGCCCATCTTGCGGTAATTCCAGCCGTGGGCGGTGACGCTGCTCAGCTTTTTGTTTACCTTCAGCACCGTTTGGCTTTCCACCGAGTCAATGGGGCAATCGTCGGACAGCTTGACGAAGGATTCGGGCCCCACGGTGTAATCGTAGGAGCACAGGCCCTGGTCCACCCAGGCGTAAAACTCGGAGGCGGAATAGGTGACGGGGTCGGCGTCGCCGTACACCAGCATGTAGGTGTCCATCACGTAATCGCAGTAATAGATTTCGGAATTGTGAATGCCCTTGCGGCCGGAGCAGGCCCAGTAGGCCATGCTGCCCGTATCGGAAATATTAATCATTTCCGTGGCGTTGTCAAAGGACACCTCCGCCAGCACATCCTTGTTCTTGGCCCGGTCGCCGGCGGTGAGGGACACGTTCTTTACCAGGATATAGCGCAGCGCGTCGGCGGTGGACTTGACCTCAAACACGATCTGAGCGTTCAGGGAGCTGACGCCCTTTTCCTTCATGGCGCCGCTGATATCAAAGGAAATGGGGCTGTAATCGGTGGAAAAATCCCGCACCATCAGGATATCCTCCGCCCGCTCCCCGGCCTTCAAATACACCCGGTATTCGCCCAGCTTGGAATCATTCACATTCTCTTCATCGCCAAACTCAACATCCAAATGGTAAGAAGCCTTGTTGGTGAAGGAAACCGCTTTGGAGGACATGTAAACGTCCTTCCCCTCCAGCGCCGTATCCGTGGCCACCACAATCAGGCCGCCGGTGCCGTAAGGGCTGGCGGAGTCGATATAGGTCACTTCCGGCTCCACGGTAAGGGAAATGAGAGATTTCTTAACGGCCGCCACCGAATACTTGTCCGACAGGGCGGGCACTTCATTGATGGGGTCGTACACCACGTGCTCCTTTTTCCGGGTGCCGTCCCAGAAGCCCGTGCCCGCCTCAAACAGCTTGGGGGCCAGGAATTTTTCCGGGGTGTGCACGTTGGTGATATTATGGGGGCTCACGATGGGCACCACGATGGCCAGGAAAATCAGAATGGCCAGAATGATGGCGCCCGCCACGGAGGATTTGTTTTTGCAAAAGCGCCGGAAGGCATCCTTGAAAAAGGTGGTGGGCTTGGAATCCAGCTTTTTGTCCGTCAGCAGCACGTTTTCCTGCACCAGCTCAAAATCGTCGCTGCGGAATTCGATGTTTTTGTCCGCCATTACTTTTTCGCCCCCATTCTGATACGCGGGTCGATAAAGCCGTAGCTCAAATCCAGCACCACGCCGGCCAGCAGGCTGATGGTGGTAAAGATGGCCATATCCACAAACAGGATATCGTAATCCTTATAATTTAAGCTCAGCACGAACAGCTTGCCGATGCCCGGAATGCCGTACAGCGATTCCAGAATCATGCTGCCGCCCAGGATGCCGATGAATTCGGCCAGGATGGAGGGGAAAATGGGCACCATGGCGTTTTTCAGCGCGTGGCGCACAATGGCCTGCCGCCGGGTCAGGCCCTTGGTGCGGGCCAGCAGCAGGTAATCGCTCTCCATCACCTCGCACAGTTCGGCGCGGGTGAAGCGGCAATAGCCGCAGATGGAGCCGAAGGACAGGCAGAACACCGGAATGATGTAGCCCCGCACGCGGGCGGCCAGGGGCGCGGTATCCGGCGGCCAGGTGGAGGGCAGCCAATCCAGCGAATAGCAGAAAATGCGCAGCACAAAGGAAATTAAAACGAAACTCGGAATGGAGATGAACACCATAACCATGGTGGAAATGGTATGGTCCGTCATCGTGTTCTTTTTCAGCGCCGCCCAAATGCCAAGCAAAATGCCAATGGGCACGGAAAAGATGACCGAGATAATATTCAAGCGAATGGAGTATCCAATGCGGGATACGATGATGACAGAGGCTGCCACGTTGGGCTGATAGGTTTTGCTGTAGCCCCAATCCCAACGGGTAATGATATTGCGCAGCCAATTCCCGTACTGCTCCAGAACGGGCACCTGATAATAGTAATAAGCCCGGCCGTGATCGCTGGGCGATTTGTACAGCAATTCGCCGTACCGGTCCATTTCTTTTTCAAAGCGGTACACGTACCCCAAGCCATACTGCTTATCAAAATACGCGATCTGCTGGGCGTCGCCGCCGATGGGCCGCTGGAAGGGCAGCAGCTTGATGAGAATGAAGGTAAGCGACAGAATGATGAAGGTGGTCAAAAAGGCCAGCCCAATTCTCTTGAGGACATACTTCCCCATGGTAATCCCCTTTCCTGGGTAAAATAGCGAATGAAAGTCTATCAAAGCCAGTCTTTCATTCGATCCATCAATTTCTTGTAAAATGGCATTTCCGCAAGCGGAAACGCTCATTTTACGGCCAGAAATTGATATAGGAAGCAACCTCCGGCTGCTCCTCGGCGGCGTACATGCCGCCGCCTGCGGATTTCAGGCGCTGTCTCACATTCTGTAAAAATCGCACAAACGCAGCATGGGTTGACCCAC
>CAMOHY010000310.1 GCA_946615495.1 uncultured Clostridia bacterium | reverse complement strand
CACGATTTTTTTGATCTGCTGCATGTTGGGGTCCATGCGGGGCTGGAAGCCGATGCTCAAAATCTTGCCGGAGGCCTTTTCCGCCTTCATCACGGCCACGGCCTCGTCCAAGGTGACGGTGAAGGGCTTTTCCAGCAGCACGTTCACCCCCGCGTTCAGCGCGGCGATGGCGCATTCGGCGTGGGTCATGTTGTAGGTGCAGATGGACACGGCGTCCAATTGCTCGTTGGCCAGCATGGAAGCGTGGTCCGGATAAAAATGCACGGTGGCAGGGTCTATGCCGAAGGTCTTGCAGAATTTTTCCGCCTTGCCGGGAATCAAATCCGCCATGGCCACGATTTCCACATCCGGGAATTTTAAATACTGCTGAATGTGCGCTTCCGCGATCCAGCCGGTGCCGATAATGCCCACGCGCACCTTTTTGCCCGTGTCGATAGCCTTTTCTTCAATGGCCTGCATGGTTTCATTCAGTACAGAATCGCCGCTTTTCATCGCGTTTTCCTCCATTCTTTCCCTTCTCCCGGCGCGCGGGCCGGAAAACGATTGTTTTGCAATTCCATTACGCCCGGCGCACTGCCCTGCGAGACAGAACGCTTTGCATTCTTCGTTATTATATCATGCCGCCTTCCGCTTGTCGAGAGAAAGAAAAATACCGTGGACAAAAAAATAAGAAGCGATTATAATAATACACGCAGCAATGGATTTTTAAGGAGAAAGCTATGTTTGTCGATATCCACCACCATTTGATCTACGGCATCGACGACGGGGCCCAAAGCTTTGCGGGCACGGAAAAAATGATCCGCCAGGCCGTGGAAAACCAGGTGCACGCCATTATCACCACGCCCCATATTACCCCCGGCCACGCCCCCTTCCCCATGGAGGATTATTTAAAGCATTTGCAGGAAACGCGGGAATACCTGGACCGGGAAAACATCGATTTGACGCTGTACACCGGGTCCGAGGCGCTCTACACCCCCTCCACGCCCTATCAGCTGTCCGAGGGCAAGGTGCCCACCCTGGCAGGCACCCGGTATGTGCTCATTGAGTTTTCGCCGGATGATACCTATAAATACCTGACCGACGCCGCCGGGGCCGTGGAAAGCCTGGGCTACGTGCCGGTGTTTGCCCATGTGGAGCGCTATGAATGCCTGAAAAAGGCCGACCAGGTGCGCCGCTTTAAGGAGGATTACGGCGCGCTCATTCAGGTAAACGCCGCCACCGTGCTGCGCAAGCACAGCTTTTTCCATCAGCGGTTCATTAACCATCTCTTTGAGGACGAGCTGGTGGATTTTATTTCCACGGACTGCCATGACCTGCCGGGCCGGGATAACCACATGGCCGAGGCCTTTGACCAATTGACGGTGCTCTACGGCATCGATATGGCCCATGCCCTCACCCACGGCAACGCCGAAATGCTGCTGAGCGAAGCGGTAAAACAATAAAAGCGGGACGGAGGAGGGGGACAGAGGGCAGCGTGCAGTTTATATGGTTGCACAATCGGTCCAGTCCCCTTATGTAAACTAAATAAACTGAACGCTGTTCTCTGTTTTCTTCATGCTGATTTTTCCCCCGCGCAAAAAGGCGCCGCCAGAAATTTGGCGGCGCCTTTGCTTATGCTTTGCCTTTCCAATGCAGTACGCTCTGCCCCACGCCGCACAGGCACAGGGCCGCCAGCAGGCAGCGGGAAATGCCGTTATCCACAAAATTCATCATAGGATTGAACTGGTCCAGAATCAGAAACGTCAAAAACATCAGCGCCAGGATCACCGTCAAATGGCTGAGCAAGGTATGCAGCTTAGTCATAGCTGTTCACCTCCGCAATCAGCAGCGCGTCGCTGCTTTCTCTGCCGCCGCCGGAGGGCGTGTTGATAATTTCATCCTGCCACACCATAATGGAGGAATTGCCCCCATCCAGGTTATAAGCGGCGGCGCAGCCCAAATCGGAAAAGAGCTGGGACAGCTCCGGCAGCGTAATGCCCGCGGACTCGCCCCGGCCGTCCACCACCACCAGGCAGTAATGCCCCGGCGAAAAGTAGCCGATGGCGGTGCGGGGATTGGCGGCGATGATGCGGTTGGTGCTGGCAAAGGAGGAAATGGGTTCTCCATTCCCATCCAGCAGCGAAGGGCCAAAGGTCCAGGCCTGCCAGGCCCCGTCCGCAATGGCCTCCTCCACGCTGAAGGACGCGCCGGGCATCACCCGCATGGTGCCGTCGTAATAGAGCACGCACACATCGCAGTTGGTTCTGTTGGCCCGGTAAATGACCCCGTTGCGGATCACCACGCCTTCATTGGTGTTGCCGTAATAATCGCCGTTGACGGCCAGCAGGGCGTTGCTGAGCTGAGCCATATCCGCGATGCTGTCCCGGAAGCCGGAGCCATAGGTGTTTTTCGCCAGGGCGGACTGGAAGCAGGTGATATCCCGCACGTAAATATCCGCCAGGTAATAGGTGATGCGGCCGGAATTCTCCTGCGTCACGGTGATGGAAATATCCGGGCTGGAATAGCTGTTTTCTGTCGCCACCACCGTGTCGGTATATTTTTCCGGGTACTTTTGGGAAAGCGGCGTGCCGTCCGCTTCTTCTTCCGTTTCCGCGGCGTCCGCGTCGGTCAGCGCGCTGCCGCCCTTATCGTTCATGCCGCTGGACCTGCTGTTTTTTCCTCCTTTGGCGGACTGGATTCCGGCGTCGCCGCCGCCTGCCGAGGCCAGGAGCGCATTTTCGCCGGGCAGCGGCAGGGCGCTGCTGCCGTTTTCAGCGGGCGCGGCGGTGGTATACGGGTTGGAGATCACAATGCCCAGGCTCTGCTGCCGGCGGGGCAGCACATGATGAAACAGCGCAAACACCACCAGCGCCGCCGCGGCGCACAAAATATCGATCAGGAAATATTTCAGGATTCGGTGTTCTTTTCGTTTGGTTTCCATTTTGCTTTCCTCCTTTCGGGTCTTTCCGTATCCAAATATAGCGGAGAAAGCTTAAAAAAACCTGAAAGAAAAATGAACAAACCGTAAAAAACCAGATGATCCGCAAAGTGTTATTTGGAAAAAAGCATCGAAAAAAA
>CAMOHY010000309.1 GCA_946615495.1 uncultured Clostridia bacterium | reverse complement strand
ACCCCCGGCTGGTGAAGGTGGAGGATACCTATTACATCATCTGGTGCCAGGATTTTTACGGCGCGGCCATCGGCGTGGCCACCACCAAGGATTTTAAGTCCTTCGTGCGCATCGAAAACCCCTTCCTGCCCTTCAACCGCAACGCCGTCCTCTTCCCCCGGAAAATCAACGGCAATTTCGTCATGATGTCCCGCCCCTCCGACAGCGGCCACACTCCCTTTGGCGATATCTTTATCAGTGAAAGCCCGGATATGATGTATTGGGGCAAGCACCGCCACGTGATGAGCCGGGGCAACAACTGGTGGGAAGGGCTGAAGATCGGCGGCGGCGCGGCGCCCATTGAGACCAGCGAAGGCTGGCTTCTGTTCTACCACGGCGTCACCAACACCTGCAACGGCTATGTGTATTCCATCGGCGGCGCCATCCTGGATATCGATAATCCCTCCATCGTGAAGTACCGCTGCCAGAACTACCTGCTCACCCCCGAAGAATGGTTTGAGGAGCGGGGCTTCGTGCCCAATGTCACCTTCCCCTGCGCTACGCTGCATGACCCCGAAACGGGCAAAATCGCCGTTTACTACGGCGCGGCGGACAGCTATGTGGGCCTGGCCTTCGGCAATCTGGACGAGATCATCGATTACATCAAGAGCAACAGCAAAACCACTTCCGACGACACCGAGATCGGACGGCGCTAAAGAATCGCGTATTTTCTGAGGGAGCCATTCTCTATTGCGGGAACGGTTCCCTCGGATTTGCTTGAAACGAAAAAATATACACGATGCAACATACGAAATATCACCAAATGTATTTCTTCAACGGAACCGCGTACGCCGGAAAATCCACCCTGGTGAAAAGGCTGGCGGAAAAGTACGGCGGCATTGCCTGCGAAGAAAACTATCATGACGCGCTGCTTCCCCAGCTGGACCCGGCTTTTTTTCCCTGCCTGACCTACACCAGGGACTTAAAGGATTGGCGCGATTTCATTAGGAGAACGCCGGATGAATACGAGGCCTGGGTCAAGGGCGTTTCCAGGGAATGCGAAACGCTGGAGCTTCAAATTCTGGATGGACTGCGTTCCCAGGGAAAAAAGGTGTTTGTGGACACCAATATTTCCCTCGATACGCTGAAAAAAATCGCGGATGAAAACCATGTGCTCATCATGCTGGCGCCGCCGGAAACGTCCGTAAACCGCTTTTTTGACCGGCCGGACCGGGAAAAGCAATTTCTTTACCGCCTGCTCATGGCGGAGGATGATCCGCAGGCGGCCATGGAAAATTTCCGCCGGTGCCTGGAGCGGATCAATTCGCCCGCGGCGTACGACGCCTTCCTGCATTCCGGTTTCCCGGTCCTTCTGCGGGACGGCGCCAGGAGCGCCGGCGATACCCTGGCCCTGGCGGAAAAGCTGCTGGGCCTGCAGCCTTGACGCGCTGTCGGCGCAAAACAAAGAAAGGTAAGGAGAAAAAAGCTATGCCTCGTTTTCAGCTTGCGCCTTTGTTTACCGATCACGCCGTGCTGTGCCGCGGAAAAGAAATCCGGGTGTTCGGCACGGGAGAAGAGGGGCTGCGCCTGACGGCCTGCCTGCTGAATGAAGGCGGAAAAACCCTGTGCCAGGATACGGTACAGGTTCAAAACGGCCGGTTCTGCTTCCGTTTTCCGCCCCAGGAGGCGCAGACCGGCTGCGTGCTCACCGTGAACGACGGCGTCCAATCCCTGGTCCACTGCGGCATCGCCATTGGCGATGTGTACCTGGCCTCCGGCCAAAGCAACATGGAATTGGAATTGCAAAACGCCGATGAGGGCAAGGAATTGTACCCCGTTCACCGCAACGACCTGGTGCGGTATTTTAACGTGCCCAAGTATGCCCGGCAGAGCCCGGAGGCGGATCAGGCCTACGCAAACGCCCGGTGGCTGTCCATTGCCCCCGGCACGGCCAAGGATATGAGCGCTGTGGCTTACTTTTTCGCCATGAAGCTGCAGCCCCATCTGCAGGCGCCCATCGGCATCATTGATTGCTATTGGGGCGGCACCTCCGTCACCTGCTGGATGGACGAGGAAGCCCTGAACGCCACCGCCGAGGGCCAGCGCTACATGCGGGAGTATGAAAAGCTGTGCGAGGGCAAGACCATGGAAGCGTACATCGCCGAGGAAAAAGCCTTTTTTGACGGGCAAAACGCCTGGAACGAAAAGGCCGCCGTCCTGCGCGCGGAAACGCCCGGCATTTCCAATCAGGAAATTGCCCAAAAGATCGGGCCCTGCCCGCCCTGGAACCCTCCCATTGGCGCGGGTTCGCCCTTCCGGCCTCACGGCCTGTTCCATACCATGCTGGAGCGGGTGGTGCCCTTTACGCTTACCGGCGTGCTGTACTATCAAGGGGAGGAGGACACCTTCCGCACCCAGCGGTACGATATCCTTTTGTCCTCCTATATCCTCAGGCTGCGGGAGCTGTTTGAGGATGGAGAACTGCCCTTCCTGAATGTACAGCTGCCCATGTGGATGGACGCCGCCGCTGTGGAGGACAGCAAGCTTTGGCCCCGGCTGCGGCTGGCCCAGCAAAAGGTGTACCGCAATACCCGGAACACCGGCCTTGCCGTGCTGCTGGATCAAGGGGAATATGACAATATCCATCCCACCAACAAGCGGGTGGTGGGGGAAAGGCTGTACGAAGCGGCCCTGGATGCGGTCTACCATGAGCCCGCCCGCCTTTCGCCCTTTGCCTGCGGCAAGTACCAGCAGGAGGGCAAGCTGCACGTCTGCCTGTCCGCTTCCGTGCAGGAGCGGGAGGAAGGGGAATACCTGCTGGAGATTGCCGGGGAGGACGGGGTTTTCCTGCCCGCCCAGGTGAGCCTAAAGGAGAAGGAGCTCGTTCTTTCCCATCCGGACATTTCCCGGCCTGTGATGGCCCGCTACGCCTGGACGGATTACGCCATCGTGCGCCTCTTTGGCGAAAATGGCCTGCCGCTGGCTCCTTTCTGGATTCAGTGAGGGAAAAAAACTGCGGAAAGGGCGCTTTCAACTGCGGACAAAACGGTTTGCGGCATAAACTTCGGGTTGCGAAAAGCTTG
>CAMOHY010000308.1 GCA_946615495.1 uncultured Clostridia bacterium | reverse complement strand
AAAGACTGCTTGCAGACTTTCGATGGCAGAGCATCGACTTTGTCGATGCTCTGCCATAAAGTATCGCAAATTCAGCGTGTCACAAATTCAGGTTTTGCAGCTTTTCCGCCTGCTCCTGCATGGTCAGGGCGTCGATGATCTCGTCCAGGTCGCCGTCCAGGATGGAATCGATCTTGTACAGCGTCAGGTTCACCCGGTGGTCCGTCACCCGGCCCTGGGGGAAATTATAGGTGCGGATGCGCTCGTTGCGCTCTCCGCTGCCCACCTGGGCCCGGCGGTTCTGGGCGTAGGCCGCGTCCTTTTCGGCGCGGTACAGGTCATACAGCCGGGAGGCCAGCACCTTCATGGCCTTTTCCTTGTTTTTCAGCTGGCTCTTTTCATCCTGGCAGGTTACCACCAGGCCGGAGGGCATATGGGTGATGCGCACGGCGGAATCGGTGCGGTTGATGTACTGGCCGCCATGGCCGGAGGCGCGGTAGGTGTCGATGCGGATATCCTCCTGCCGGATGTCCACCTCCACGTCCTCCGCTTCCGGGAGCACGGCCACCGTGGCGGTGGAGGTGTGAATGCGGCCTCCCGCCTCCGTGACCGGCACCCGCTGAATGCGGTGCACGCCGGATTCAAACTTCATGCGGGAGAAGGCTCCCGCGCCGTTTAGGGTGAACACCGCTTCCTTGACGCCGCCCAATTCCGTGTCCGAAATATCCACCGCTTCAAACTGAAAGCCCTTGCGTTCGGCGTAGCGCTGATACATGCGCAGCAGCAGGGCCGCAAACAGCGCCGCTTCTTCGCCGCCCGCGCCGGGCCGGATTTCCATGACTACGCTGCGGTCGTCGTTGGGGTCGTGGGGGATAAGGAACAGGCGAAGCCGGGCGCGCTCCGCTTCCTCGCGGGGCAAAAGCTCCTTAAGCTCCTCCTCGGCCATGGGCCCAAAGTCCGGGTCCGACCGCATTTCCTGGGCCTGTTCTATCTGGGAAAGCAGCTGCCGGTAGGCGCGCCAGGCGGCCACGGCGGGCTCCAGATGGGAAATTTCTTTCAGCATGGCCTGCCAGCGGGGCACGTCGGCAATAATTTCCGGCTGGGCGGTGGCCACCGTCAATTCCTCCAGGCGGCCTTCCATGGCCTCAAACTGGGCTTCCATCATGGGCGCTTTCCTCCTTTTTGGCCGCGCTTACGACCCGCGGCAGGCCGGACAGATCATTCAGGATGGCGATTTGCTCAAAGCCGTCCTTCAGCAGCGCCGCCACCGCCCCGGCTTCCCCATCGCCCACCTCCAGGCACAGGCGGCCGCGGGGGAAAAGATGGGCAGGCGCTTCCAACGCGATCCGGCGGTAAAAATCCAGCCCGTCCCCGCCGGCAAACAAGGCCAGGGCGGGTTCCCTTTCCACCTCGGCCTGAAGCGTTCCCCGCAGCCCTTCCGGAATGTAGGGCGGGTTGCTGACGATCACATGAAACTGCTCCCCGGAAAGGGGAGAAAACAAATCGCCCTGCGCAAAACGCACCTGCGCGCCCAGCGCCTGGGCGTTCTCCCGCGCCAGGGCCAGGGCGTCGGGGCTAATATCGCTGGCTGTCACCCGCGCCGCGGGGCGCAGCTTTTGAATGGCAATGGCCAGGGCCCCGCTGCCGGTGCACAGGTCCAGCACCCGGTCGCCTGGACGCACGAAGCGCAGCGCTTCTTCGCACAGGGCCTCGGTGTCGAACCGGGGAATCAGGGCCCGGCTGTCCGTTTTGAAGGAAAAGCCCATAAAGCTCTGGCTGCCCAGGATGTATTGAAGCGGCTCCCGGCTTTCCCGGCGCAGGAGCAGGGCTTCGTAGGCCCGGATTTGAGCGTCTGTCAGCTCCCGGCGTTTGTCCACCAGCATATTCATTCTCGGCACGCCCAGCACGTGGGCCAGCAGGTATTCCGCGTCCAGCCGCGCTTCGGGCACGGCGCGCAGCCGCGCTTCGGCGGCGCGCAAAGCATCCAATACGGTCAAAATCATCATGCTCCGCTCAATAAAAAATGCGCTTTCCCTGGCCGCGCCGCCGCCGGAGGGCAGGATTTGGGCGCGAAAAGAGAAAGCGCTTTTGTTTGCTACGCCTGCGCGGGATGCAGGATCACCCAGCCCTCCTCGGTCACTTCCCCTTCGGGCAGGCCGTGCAGGGCGGCGTTCATGGAAGCGATGGCCACTTCGCACTGGTCGTCGCTGGGCTGGCGGGTGGTGAGGCGCTGCATTTGCAGCCCCGGCCAGCGCAGGGCGCGGGCGAGGGGCGTTTCGGCGTGAGCCAGGGCCTTGAGCGCTTCATAGCTGATGCCCGCCACGCAGGGCAAAAGCAGGATGCGGCTCAGCACCCGCAGCAGGTAATGGGCGCCCAGGTCAAACCCCGTCAGCTGGAGCACCAGCACGTCGATGATGGAATAGAAAATAATGGACAGGAAGAACGTGAGCAGCAAAAAGCTGGTGCCGCACCGGGGGTGCAGGGTGGTGAACTGCTGGGCGTTCTTGGGGGTCAGGGGCAGGTTATGCTCATGGCAATACACGGTTTTATGCTCGGAGCCGTGGTACTGGAAGGTTTTGCGCATTTCGGGAATGCGGCCCACGAAGGAAATATAGGCGATCAGAATGGCGATGCGGATGACGCCGCTGACCAGGTTTTTCATGAGCAGCGTGCCGCCGGTGGCGTTCTGGGGGAAGAGCATAATGACGGTGTTTGGCAAAAGCACGAACAGGCCGATGCTCATGGCCAGGGCCAGCACGATGGCCACGGCCATCACCACGCTGTCCACCTTTTTGCCCAGCTTTTCCGCCAGCCACTTTTCAAACTTGCTGGGCTCCTCCTGCGCTTCCTCGTTGCCGGACATCTTCATGCTGTCCTCCAGCACGCGCATGCCCAGGCCCAGCATCTGCACCATATTCACTGCCCCGCGAATGAAGGGCAGCCCCATCCAGGGATGCTTTTTGGCGGGGGACGTATAATCTTCCCGTTTTACCACGATATCGCCGTTGGCCCGGCGCACCGCCACGGCCACCGCGTCCGGACTTTTCATCATCACGCCGTCCAGCACGGCCTGGCCGCCAATATCCACCCGCGGGCACAGGGCGCCGCTAT
>CAMOHY010000307.1 GCA_946615495.1 uncultured Clostridia bacterium | reverse complement strand
TTTTCTCCGCCCAACGCTACGTCCCTGCCGTCCAGGATACCGCGCAGCAGGGCGCCGCCCGATGCGTAAACGAGCTTTAAGGAAAAGCAATCCTGCCGGGTCTGCAAAAGGGGCAGGAACACCCGGTCCCCCTCCCACAGGGGAAGGGCGGGCACCCGGTCCACCGGCACCCATTGGAGCGCGCCCTCGGCGCAGTTTGGGTTTACTTCGCCCTCGGCGCTGCCAGTGTAGAGAAAGGTGAGCTCATTGCCCCAATCGGGCAGGATAAAGGTGATGACGCCCCGAAGGCGGAAGGAGGAAAGGCGCAGCCCTGTTTCTTCCAGAACTTCCCTTACGATGCACTCATCGGGCGACTCATTTTCTTCCACGTGGCCGCCTACGCCGATCCATTTGCCCGCGTTTTCATCCAGGGCTTTTTTGTTCCGGTTCAGCATCAGGTAGCAGTTTCCGCGCTGGATGTAGCATAAGGTGGTGATGCGCATGGGAAACCTCAGCTCAGCATGTCCTTGGCCAGATCGTCCATGCTGTATTCGCCGGGCTGCTGGGACGCAACAAAGCGGGCGGCCCGCAGGGCGCCGCGGGCGAAGATGGAGCGGTCCTGGGCGGAGTGGGAAACGGTGACGACCTCGCTGGGCCCGTAAAAGCCCACCTCGTGTTCGCCGGGCACGGTGCCGCCCCGGATGGCGTGGATGCCGATCTCATTCTTTTCCCGCTTCTGGGTGCGGCCGTTGCGGCCAAACACCGGCAGGGCGCCGGGCTGGCTTACCGCGTCGTAGAGCATAAGGGCGGTGCCGCTGGGGGCGTCGATTTTCTGGTTGTGGTGCTTTTCAATGATTTCGATATCGAAATCCGGCAAAAGCCTGGCGGCCTGGCGGGCCAGGGTTTTGAGCACGTAAACGCCCAGGCTCAAATTGGCGCTGCGGAAAATGGGAATTTCCTTGGCGGCCTGGGCAATGGCGGCGGCGTCCTCCTCGTTATAGCCGGTGGCGGCCAGCACAACGGGCAGCCGGTGCGCCCTGGCGTAGCTCAAAAGAGCGGACAAACCCTCCGGGCGGGAAAAATCCACGATCACCTGGGCGTCCTCCTGCACCAGGGAAAAGGAGGGGTAAACGGGGAAGCTTGCATAGCTTTCAGCGCGCACGTCCACCCCCGCGATAATCTCAGCCTGTTCATCCTCGGCCAGGGCGGCCACCTGGCGGCCCATGCGGCCGCAGGCGCCGGAGAGCAGTATCTTCAGCATAGCAAACCTGCCTTTTTCATTTCGTCTTTCAGCCTTTGTTCATTCTTGGAGGAGAGGGGCACCAGGGGCAGCCGCACTTCGTTTTCGCACAGGCCCAGCATGGCCGCCGCCGCCTTCACCGGAATGGGGTTCACTTCCAGGAAGAGGGCGTTCATGAGCGGCAGATACTGAAGGTTCATTTCCGCCGCCTGGCCGATGGGCAAATGGGTCATATCCCGCATGACGGCGGGAGCGATATTGGACAGCACGGAAATGGTGCCCTGGCCGCCCATGGCCCGCACGGGCGCGGTCAATTCATCGGAGCCGGAATAGAAGGCGATCTCCTTGCCGCACAGGCGCATCATTTCCATGATCTGCGCCATATTGCCGGAGGCCTCCTTTATGCCGATGATGTTTTCCTCCTGGGAAAGCGCCGCCAGCGTTTCCGGCAGCATGTTCAACCCCGTGCGGGAGGGCACATTGTACACGACCACGGGCAGGGCACCGTCCTGAGCGATGGCCCGGTAGTGGGCGATGAGCCCGGCCTGGGTGGTCTTGTTGTAATAGGGGGTGACGCACAGCTGGGCGTCGGCCCCCAATTCACGGGCAAAACGGGCTTTCTCGATCACATCCGCGGTGCAGTTGCCGCCGGTGCCGGCGATGACGGGCACCCGGCTGTGCACCTGGCGGATGATAAAGGAAAGGGTATGCTCCCATTCCGCGTTGGTCATGGCGGAGGGCTCTCCCGTGGTGCCGCAGGCCACGATGGCGTCGATGCCCTGATCGATCTGAAAATCCAGCAGCTTTGCCAGGGCTTCGTCATCCACCCGGCCTTCCTTAAAGGGGGTAATTAATGCTGTGGCACAGCCTGTGAACAGCACGCTTGACATGGCTTACTCCTTTCGCTGAATATAGCCCTGGGCGCAGAGCAGTTCGGCGGAGAGCACGCCGCCGCCAGCCGCGCCGCGCAGGGTGTTGTGGGAAAGACAAACAAATTTGTAATCAAAGATGGGGTCCGGGCGCAGCCTGCCCACGGAAATGCCCATGCCGCGCTCAAAATCCCGGTCCAGCCGGGTCTGGGGCCGGTCGGGCTCCTCCATGTAGCGGATAAAGGGGGAGGGGGCGCTGGGCAGGCGCAACTGCTGGGCCACGGTTTCATATTTCGCCCAGCGCTCCAGCATTTCTTCCTCGGAGGGCTTGCGGGCGAAGGATACGCTCACCGCGGCCATGTGGCCGTCGGCCACGGGCACCCGCAGGCACTGGGCGCTGATGATGGGGGCCTTGGCCAGCTCGATGGCCGAATGGTCCCCGTTCAGCTTTCCCCAAATTTTCAGCGGCTCCTGTTCGCTCTTTTCCTCTTCGCCGCCGATGTAGGGGATCACGTTGTCCAGAATTTCGGGCCAGCGGTCAAAGGTTTTGCCCGCGCCGCTGATGGCCTGATAGGTGCACACGAACACCTTCTGGGGCTCAAAATCCATCAGCGGGGTCAGGGCGGGCACATAGCTTTGAATGGAGCAATTGGGTTTAACGGCGATGAAGCCCCGCTTGGCGCCCAGGCGCTTGCGCTGGGCCTCGATAACGCCGGTATGGGCGGCGTTGATTTCCGGAATCAGCATGGGCACGTCGGGCAGCAGGCGGCAGGCGCTGTTATTGCTCACCACGGGGGTTTCGGCCTTGGCGTAGCTTTCCTCCAGCTCACGGGTGGCTTTTTTGTCCATGGCGGTGGCGCAGAACACAAAATCACAAAGCGCGCTCACCTTTTCCACCTGGGAAGCGTCCAGCACCGTCATGTCCGCCGCCTTTTCGGGAATGGGCCAGGGGAAAGCCCAACGGCCCTCCACCGCTTCCCGGTAGGTTTTGCCCGCGCTGCGGCCGCTGGCGGCCA
>CAMOHY010000306.1 GCA_946615495.1 uncultured Clostridia bacterium | reverse complement strand
GCCGATGCGTTTACGCGCACGCTTTCTTGTTTTCCCGTCATGCTTCGCGGCGCTGGCCCCGCCTATCCTTTCCGGTTTTGCGGTAGTAGGCCGATTTTGCGGCGTACATGGCTTGGTCGGCTATGCGCACCAGCTCCTCGGACTTGACGCCAGGATGATCGCAGGCCAGCGCATACCCCGCCGACAGGCTCAGCGCCTTTACGTATTTCCCGGACCACTGGGCAGTTTCCTTTTCCAGCCGCTGCAGGGCTTCCGCCGCCTGCCCATCCTGCATCCTGGCTAAAACCACAAATTCATCCCCGCCGGTCCGGCAGCATTCGCCCGCGGAGGAAAACACCTTTTCAATACATTTGGCGGCGCCGCAAATCAGTTCATCGCCCGCGTCGTGGCCCTGCGTATCGTTTACCGTTTTCAGTTCGTTAATGTCAATGGCGAACACGGCCAGGTCTTGAGGAAGCTGAGGCGCGGCGTCCAATTCCTTTAACGCCTTGGAATAGGCATACCGGCTGCTCAGCCCCGTCAGCGCATCCGTCGTAATCTGGATTTGCTGTTCCCGGATATAGTCGGCGTCCGCTATTTGCGCGAACTCCGTATAATGGATATACAGCAGGGCCGCGGCCAGCGTCATGGTAAGATAAGCGGTGCGGGGGCCGCCGCTAATCATTTCCTGAATGCCGATCCCGGCGATCAGCATAATAATCACGGCATAGAGCGACACCCTGTTTTGCTTTCGGAACGTTTTCCCATAGGCCATAAATTCCATCACCACCAGCAGGATCACCACCAGGTAAACGGCGATGTATACGCCGTAAAGCGGGCCGTGGGTATAATGGTTTTGCCCGTCGATAACGATCATCCAGCCGGTCAGGCAGGAAATGGCCTGGAAAAGTGCGTTGGCCGCCAAAATGCCCATCAGCAAACGGTGCCACCGGCTGCGCAGCTTCATTTGCGCCACCAGGGCGCCGCCCGCCAGGGGCGTGAGCGTATAGTCCGCGCATTTTACAATCATGAGCGCCCATTTGGGCATCTGCTCCCTGCCGTCCAAATAAACCCCGGCCCATTCCGCCAAGGCGGACAGGGCGATCAGGCCATAGGTGATATAAAACACACGCTTATCTTTGCTCGCAATGCGCTCGCTTTCCCAAACGAGGATGCAAAGAATGCCCACTGCCATGCAGGACAGCGTAATGATCGCCGAATAATAACTCATCATATGGAGCAGGCTCCTTTCCAAAGAACCTGGCGCGAAGCTGCCGCCGTGTTCCGCACGTGAAAACTTGAAGCCGGTATGCCGCCGCTCATCCGCTTTTCATGATAAGCGCGTCCCCATGGGCGTTGCTGTCCCCCAAAAAGGGAACCCCTTTTGAAACAATACTTATATAGAACGCTCGGCGCGCTGCCCTCCGGGGCCTGCCGATACGGAAAACTTCGTTTTCGTGGTTAGTATACCAGAGAAACACCTATGCGGCAAGGGGGGTGTCAAAATGTCACATGGGCGGCAAAAAAAGCCGGAAGCTCTGTCCCGATTGTCCGTCTGATTTTCGATACCGCGCGTCCCCCTATATCTGGTGGAATTGTAAACAATTTAGGCAAAATATTGATTCTTTGCCTATTTTGTCATATAATAGACGCGTGTACGAATACCAATGGAAAGCGTGGGTGATAATACATGCAAACTGTTAAACGCGCGATCGCTGCGATCCTGCTGATGACCATCCTGCTCAGCCTCATGCCGGAGGCCATGGCCGCCACTTCCTATACCGGCACGATCAACACGGACAAGGTGTTTTTCCGGCTCTACGCCAGCACCAATTCCGTTTATCACTGCCAGCTGAAGAAGGGCACCAAGGTGACTGTTACCGGCGTGAAGGGCGACTTTTATAAAGTCACCTATAACAAAAACACAGGATACGTGATGAAAAAATACGTTACCCTGTCCTCCGCCGCCCAAAAGGCGCTGAACGGCACGTCCTCCTCGTCCTCTTCTTCCTCCACCACGGCGAAAAGCACCAGCAAGTACGCTAACGTGACCTCCATTTCCAAGCTGGGCAACCCGCCGGATTACACCCAGTACGGCTCCTCCGGCGACAGCGTGGAAAAGCTGCAGCAGGCCCTGAAAATCAAGGGCTATTACAAGGGTGTGGTGGACGGCAAGTACGGCGAAGGCACCCGTTCCGCGGTAAAGGCCTACCAGAAGGCCGTGGGAATCAGCCAGACCGGCAAGGCCGATTACGCCACCATCATGAAGCTGTTTGGCAGGGTGGCCTCCACCACCGCGGCCAACGACCCCAAGATGAACGGCATCACCAAAATTTCCCAGATCACCGTGCCCGCCACCTCCCGCAAGGGTGACAGCGGCAAAAACGTGCTGGCACTGCAGCAAGCCCTGAAAATCAAGGGCTACTATAAGGCGCCCATCGACAGCAAGTACGGCGACCAGACCGTGGCCGCCGTGAAGGCCTTCCAGAAGGCCAAGGGGCTGGCTCAGGACGGCGTGGCTGGCAACGCCACCATCAAAGCCCTGTTTGGCAAAAACGCCTCCAACTTTACCTACACCACCGAACGGCTGGATTGGTTCAACGGCGGCAGCAGCGTGTTCACCGGCACCTGCGTGTACACCATCAAGGACGTTGTAACCGGCAAAACCTTCCAGGCCCGCCGCCGCTTTGGCACGAATCATCTGGACAGCGAGCCGCTCACCGCTTCCGATACCGCCATTATGAAATCCATTTACGGCGGCGAATGGAGCTGGAACCGCCGGGCCATCCTGGTGCTCTACAACGGCCACGTGTACGCCGCCTCCATGAACGGTATGCCCCACGGCACCTACGGCGTGACCGGCAACAACTTTGACGGCCATTTCTGCATCCACTTCTACAAGAGCCGTACCCATGGCACCGACAAGGTGGACGAGCAGCATCAAACCTGCGTGTCCCGCGCCATGAACGCCACCTGGTAAACCGTTTTTAAACCAACATCACGATCATGATAAGCAAAGGACCGCGCGGCATTTGACGCCGCGCGGTTTCAGACTGTAGACAAACTCCAGGAAAGTATGAAAGGGCTTTGGCCCTTTCATCAACAATCCGCAGGACCGGCTTTGCCGGTCCGAGGAGCAACAGAATGTTGCTTCCTCT